>JAZRXF010000036.1:0-10106 GCA_045600085.1 Lachnospiraceae bacterium | reverse complement strand
TTGATTAAAAAAGTTGAAAATGATGATTATTCCTTAGTTACATATTGATACAAAGAATTTATAGCTGACAATTATGCGAAGAAGACGAAGTAAAGATTTGAATATTAATATTGATAATAAGAGTAGACGTAAGGTGAATCTAAAAAGTACGTCGGGGCTCTCTTTCTATGAAAAGGAGAGCAGGATAAATGGCGGACTTGTTATGGAGATTGCGTCCTATGTGTTTTGGACTGCAGCCATGGCTTTGCTAGCCTTTGTATTTATCTATTGTTTTGGTATTAGGACCAGTGTTGTAGGTGTATCAATGCAGCCCACGCTGTATCATGGCGAGGAAATACTTATAGACAGGTTCTCTTATTTCTTTTCAGCGCCACAAAGTGGTGATGTGGTAGTATTTCTTCCAAATGGTAATGAGAATACTCACTATTATGTGAAAAGAGTTATAGGTGTGCCCGGTGATACAGTTGTTATCGAAGATGGCATTATTTATGTTAACGAAGAATTCTATGAAGACAAGGCACTGTATGATAGAATAGAGGATGGTGGTATCGCAACTACTGGAATTGTTCTTGGTGAAGACGAATTCTTTGTACTTGGCGATAACCGTAATAATAGTGAAGACTCCAGGTCAAGTAATATAGGTGTTGTAAAAAGAGAGTATATTATAGGAAAAGCCTGGATGCATCTAAAATATGGTGAAGAACAGATAGGATTAATAAAGTAATATTTCAATAACAAATAAGCATAAAAGGAAAATATAAGAATGAATTATCAATGGTATCCTGGTCATATGACCAAAGCAATGCGTATGATGCAGGAAGATATTAAGTTAATAGATTTAGTCATAGAAATAATAGATGCACGTATACCTGTTTCAAGCAGAAATCCAGATATAGACAAGCTGGCACAGAACAAATCAAGAATGATCCTCATGAATAAGAGTGACCTTGCTGACAAAAATGTTAATGAAGCATGGAAGAAATATTTTGAAGATAAGGGCTTTGTGTGCTTGCTGATTGATTCTAAAAAAAGTATGGGCTTTAAGGATATTAAGGCAGCAGTAGGAAAAGCTTGTAGTGAAAAAATTGAGCGTGATCGCAAAAAGGGGATAATTAATAGGCCTCTTCGAGCACTTGTCTGTGGTATTCCTAATGTTGGAAAGTCAACATTTATCAATGCTTATGCCAAAAAAGCGTGTACTAAGACTGGTAATAAGCCAGGAGTTACAAAGGGAAAACAGTGGATAAGATTGGATAAAACCCTTGAATTACTCGATACGCCAGGAGTACTATGGCCAAAGTTCGAAGATCAAAAAGTTGGACTTCATCTTGCAATGACAGGTTCTATCAATGATGAGATACTACATAGTGATGAACTTTGTTATGATTTATTGAAGTATATGAATGAAAGCTATCAGGGAAGAGTAGAGGAGCGATATGGTGTTGAGAATAACGCTGATGCTATTAAGCTTCTTGAAAGTATTTCCATAAAACGAGGATGCCTGGTTAAAGGTGGCGAGCCTGATATAGATAAGGCTGCTAAGATGGTTATAGAGGATTTTAGATCAGGTAAGCTCGGCAATATCTCAGTAGAAAGGCCGGAAGAATATGTATAATCGTAGAGATGAAGATTTACAGCAGATAGATATTGACGAAATTGATGAAGAGTTTGACGATGAAGAAAATGAGTCATTAAGTAAGCAGAAAAAGGAACTTCATAAAAAAGCTTTTTTGAAGGAGTTATTGTTTAACAGTATTTACTTGTTATTAGTACTTATAGGGACATTATTATTCATAAGATTTGTGGCACAAAGAACCGTTGTTAATGGTGATAGTATGTGTCCGACATTATATGATAAAGATAATCTTATAGTAAACAAGATTTCTTATCAGTTTGGAAAACCTGAAAGATTTGATGTTGTTGTATTCCCTTACGAATATAAAAAGAATACATATTATATTAAACGAGTTATTGGCCTTCCAGGAGAGACAGTTCGTATTGATACAGATGGTAAGATTTTTATAAATGAAGTCCTTCTGGAAGAGCACTATGGAGCTGAGGTTATTAATGAACCAGGAACTGCGATAAATGGTATAACGCTTGGCGAAGATGAGTATTTTGTGCTTGGCGATAACAGAAATCATTCTTCAGATAGTAGAACAACCGCAGTTGGTTTAGTTAAGCGAGATAAAATAATAGGAAAAGCATGGGTAAGAATTTATCCATTTGATAGTATAGGTGTTGTGGAGCATAAGTAATGAAGAAAACCACAGAAATTCAAAATGAATATAAAAATCTTAAGGAAAGTGATTATTTATCATTTATACAGGAATATGAGTCTGATGAACGTGCAGCCATAAAAAAACTTTGTGATAGTGTGCGTAAAAAGCAGGATGCATATGAACGTGAGATAGAGCGTATGAAGGTGATGTTCGCCTTTGAGCGTAAATACAGTGATTATGAATATATATGTGGTATAGATGAAGTTGGACGTGGTCCTCTTGCAGGTCCAGTAGTAGCCGGTGCGGTAATACTTCCTAAAGATTGTAGCCTATTATATCTAAATGATTCAAAGCAACTCTCCGAAAAAAAGAGAGAGGAGTTGTATGACAAAATAATGGAAGAGGCTGTGGCAGCAGCTGTTGGTGAGGCAAGCCCAGCTAGAATAGATGAGATTAATATATTACAGGCTGATTATGAGGCTATGCGCCAGGCCATTTCTAAGCTTTCGGTGCATCCAGATTTGCTCCTCAATGATGCTGTTAAAATACCAGGTGTTGACATTACGCAGGTGGATATAATTAAAGGTGATGCAAAAAGTGCTAGTATTGCAGCTGCAAGTATCATAGCCAAGGTTACAAGAGATAGGATGATGGTAGAATATGACAAACAGTATCCAGAGTATGGATTTGCATCCAATAAAGGATATGGTTCAGCAGCTCATATAGAAGCACTTAAGAAATATGGACCAACACCTATTCATCGAAGAAGTTTTATATCTAATTTTGTTTAAGTTTTATTATTAGTTTGTATGAGGAGTTAGTAATGAATGCTGTCGTTGGCGTTAATCAAAATCATATAGTTGATAACTACTCATACAAGGAGTCAGTCAAAGCAGAAGGCAGTGAGGCACTGTCTGGACTTAGTGCGGGCTCAGCGATTACAGGTAAGATTACTTCACTAAAAGGTGACACTGCCACAATAGATGTTGCAGGTCAAAAGCTTGATGCCAAGCTTGATGGAAGTATGAACCTTCGTGAAGGTCAAACAGTTACCTTTACAGTCAGACAAACAGGTGATCAGTCGGTCACTTTATCTCCGCTATATACAAATATGAATACTGAAGGCATGGCATCAAAGGCACTAAGTGCAGCAGGATTGCCGATAACAGATCAATCACTCGAGGTTGCCACAACCATGATGGAAAAGGGCCTTAGTATTGATAGAAATGCCCTTGCAGATATGGTACATATCACAGATATGTTTCCAGGCCAGGATATATCTAAGCTTGCTGAGATGCAAAGATTTGGACTAGATATCAATGAGAATACATTGGTTCAGTTTGATGCATTTAAAAATTATGAGAACCAGATAACAGAAGGTCTTACGAAGATTATGGACTCTATCCCTACGACTATCAATGATCTGATAAGTAATGGTCAGGTAGCTGATGGGGTGAAACTTCTTACCAATGTTGTTGGTACTATTACTGAGAACGCAGCTAGTCAAATGGATGCAGCAGTTGTTCAGGGGATGGGTGATACCGGAGAAAGCCTTCTTCGAGACAAAATGGTCATAACTGAAGATATGGTATTTGCAGCGGAGCAGGCTCTTGATCCCGATGTTGATGCATTGGTTAGTCAGGCAGGTAAGGAAAGCGTAGCCAGTCAGGAGCTTTTTGAAGCAGCAGTTCGTGTTCCAGGACAGGAAAATGAAAGAATTAATATTGAAATAGAAAATAAAGCTGCTGACGCTTGGAAGGTTATGGATAATTCTGATAAATCAGCAATGGTAGATGTACTTAAACAATCAGGACTTACAGATAATGAAGCAAGATTATTATTGAGTGATAATGCCAATACTTCTGACTTTTTGAAAGCAACTGCTGATTTGCTCAGAACAGATAGTCTACCAGATTCAATGCGTGAAATGATTCAGTCAGATAGCTTTGGTAATCTCATGAAGAGTCAAATGCAGGCTCAGTGGTTACTGTCTCCAATAGATGTTGGAAGTAAAGAAACAGTAGAGAGTCTATATCAAAGGCTTGATAATCAGACAAGGTCGATAATGTCAGCAGTTTCGGAGGTTACACCGTCTAGTACCATTGACTTACAGCAGAGTTTATCTAATATGAACCAGAGTATGGATTTTATGGAGCAGATGAATCAGATGGTGCAGTATATGCAATTGCCGCTTAAAATGAATGGTTCTGAAGCAACGGGAGATTTATTTGTTTATACCAATAAAAAGAATCTTGCTGAAAAGGAAGGAAATGTGAGTGCTCTTCTTCATCTTGATATGAAGAATCTTGGACCAATAGATGTATATGCTTCGCTTAGTCCAGGCAATAATGTTTTTACTAAGTTTTATTTACCAGATGATTCAATGATTGACTTTATAAATGATAATATTCATATACTAAATGAAAGGCTAGAAGGTAGAGGATATTCAATTAAGGCTGAAGTAGCTAAGAGTGATAGTAATGGTGTCAGACCGGATAATCCAGGTAGTATTGGACGTAAGGATGAGGGCAAGCGAGTGACAGAGCGCATGATCTCTAAGATTAGCTTTGATGCATTGGCATAGGTATTACAATGGCAGATAATTTTAAAGAGAATAAAGAAAAAAGAAAACAGGCAATAGCTCTTGAATATGATCCCAATGATGCTGCACCAAGAGTTATAGCATCAGGAACAGGACGTATTGCGGAGAAAATCCTAGAGAAGGCCAAGGAAGAAAACGTACCAGTGCATACGGATGGGAAATTGGCCGATACGCTTTCAAGGCTAGAAATAGGCGATATGATACCTCCAGAGCTATATGAAGTGGTAGCGGAGATACTTGTATTTGTTGATGCTATGGATAAAATACGTGCTAAGGCTGGAGGTAAGCTTTAGTTTTAGGGATATTTCGCATTGCTATTTCAGGAGGATGTTTTAGTAATTGGCAAACAAAAGAGTAATTGGCGATGATATTGAGCTAGAATGTGTGCGATATCTTATTGATCGTGATGTAAAGAAAATTGAGAAAAATTATCGTTGCCGGCTGGGAGAGATAGATATTATAGGTTATGACGGAGAATATTTGGTCTTTTTTGAAGTGAAGTATAGAAAGAATACAACTAGTGGATGGGCAGAAGCAGCAGTTGGCTATTCTAAACAGCTTCAGATATGCAAAGTATCTGACTTCTATAGGCTAAATAAGCATATATCAGAGGATACTCCTATGCGGTATGATGTTTTGGCTGTCAATAATAAAGATATTATGTGGTATAAGAATGCGTTTGATTATATTGTCAGGTGATTATTTACCATAAAAACGAATTCTATATTCGTATCTCATATGAAAAAGCTTATTATTACAGGGAGATATAAGTTATGGATCATAAAGAGAAATGCAAAGTACTAAAAGGTGTAAGAAAGCAGATAGCTGACAAATTAGGAATAGATTTACATCAGACAGAGTGTACCTACGAGGGTGAGTGTAGTGGCACCTGCCCAAAGTGCGCCAAGGAAGAAAGAACACTTAATAAGGCATTACTCAGTGGAGCTGTAATTGCTTCATCTATCGCACTCTGTGCTTGCAATGTTGTGGTCGATACAGAAGGCTCTGACAAAACAGGTAAAGATAAGGAAAATAAGAAAAGCGAGAGTAAGGGTAATAGTAGAAAGACCAAAAATTCTAAGAAGGCAAGTGGTAAACTGGCTTCGTTACTTGGTTTTGGAGAAGATGAAACGGGTACAGAACCAGACGAGCTAGCAGGTGAGGCAGTCTGTATTCCGAATGAGTATGATCCAGATGATTATGATGGAGGCCTCGATTATATTGATGACGGCAGTGATATAGAAGAGCTGGCCGGTGATGTGGTTATGGAAGCATGGACCTATGACGAACTTTGTATGGCGGCAACTAATTACTGCGGGGCTCCAATATGTGAGGTTGATCATGAGGATGATGATGGCAATGTTATTATTCATTGTTATGAAATAGTAGATAATGGTGATGAAATTCACACCGCCACGGTTGATTGGCTTACTGTCAATCCGTTTACAACTGAGGCCACTAATTTTATGGGCGAGACAATGTATCTTAATGAATATATGTAATTGAGGATGGTATATGTCTTCACAGTTTTTAGTACAGGTTATTAATAGGCATAGAATGACAGTGGACGGCAAGGGCGTAACAACCCTTGTCGGCCTTTTTGGTTGTCCACTTAAATGTAAGTATTGCATAAATAAAAATATACTATCAGAGAACAAATATAGAAAGATGACTCCAGAAATGTTATGGGAGAGTCTTGCGATAGATTATTGCTATTATCTTGCCTCGGGAGGTGGTATCACCTTTGGTGGAGGGGAAAGTCTGTTACATGCAGGAGCTATTTTGGAATTTATAAAAATACTTCCAGACGGAGTAAGCGTCAATCTTGAAACATCACTGAATGCTCCTATCAGTGATGAGTTATTTATAGACACAGTTGATGCGGTTCTGAGTACAGGTGGAGAACTTATTATCGATACAAAGTCGCTGGATAAAGATATATATAAGGCATATACAGGGCTTGATAATGATAGAGTAATAAAGAGACTCGACATATTACTAGAAAAGGGATATCAGGACAGGTGTCAGATAAGAATACCAGTTATTCCAGAATATAAAGATAAGTCGTTGGCAGAGGCAGAAGCGGATAATATTCGTAATAAGGGATTTAACAATATAGATTTGTTTGATTATATTATAAGAGACTATATGATTGAAGAGTAGTATTAGCAAAGAGAATAGATAATAATGAAATTACTAAAAATAGATAAAAACGAAAAATCAGGCTTTTTGAAAAGCTATACATTTACTTATGCTAATAAGCTTGGTAAAGAGAAAAAATATGAAATAGTGAGTCATCATGAGATAGATAGTCCGGAAGATATAGGAAATAAACTTAGTGGAATATCTATGGTCTGTATAAAAGACGGAAAACTTTTACTACTTAGAGAATTCCGTATGGGCGTTAATCGCTATATTTATAATTTATGTGCAGGCATGCTTGAAGAAGGTGAATCCTTCATAGATGCAATAAATCGAGAACTTTATGAGGAAACAGGACTCAAGGTGAAAAGAGTTATTGATATCTTGCCAGACAGTTATGCTGCAGTTGGATTATCAGATATAGTCAATAAGGTTGTGTTTCTTGAAGTTGAAGGAGATATCGAGGATCATACATCAGCCAATGAAGAGATAAAAGCCTCTTTTTATAGTAAAGAAGAAGTAAAAAAGCTTATTGAGAATGAGAAGTTCTCAGCGCGGGCTCAGATATGTGCATACTTTTTTTCAAAAGGAATGTTAGATTAAGTAATTATTACCGAATTATACTAGTGATATATGGACAGATTGTTTGAAAAAGAGCTAAAATGTAGTATAATAAACGCTGATTGTAATAATATACGGAGGAAGTATCGATGACATTATTCGAAGAGTTACAGGAGAGAGGTCTCCTTGCTCAGTTAACAGATGAAAATGAAATTAAAGATCTTATAAATAATGGTAAGGCAACATTCTATATTGGATTCGATCCAACAGCTGATTCCCTTCATGTTGGACACTTTATGGCACTTTGCCTTATGAAGAGAATGCAGATGGCTGGAAATAAGCCTATCGCCCTTATTGGTGGTGGCACAGCGCAGATTGGCGATCCATCTGGTAAGTCAGACATGCGTAAGATGATGACCAATGAAACTATCCAGCATAATGTAGAGTGCTTTAAGAAGCAGATGGCGAAGTTCATCGATTTTGGTGAAGGCAAGGCTATGCTTGTTAATAACGCTGACTGGATTATGGATATGAACTATATCGAGGTTCTTCGTGAAGTTGGTCCACATTTCTCGGTTAATAACATGCTTAGAGCAGAGTGCTACAAGCAGCGTATGGAGAAGGGACTTAGCTTCCTTGAGTTCAACTATATGATTCTTCAGAGCTACGACTTCTACAAGTTATTTCAGGATTATGGTTGCAATATGCAGTTTGGTGGCGATGACCAGTGGTCTAATATGCTTGGTGGTACAGAACTTATCAGACGTAAGCTTGGTAAGGATGCCTATGCTATGACTATTACACTTCTTCTGAACTCCGAAGGTAAGAAGATGGGTAAGACAGAGAAGGGTGCTGTATGGCTTGATCCTGAGAAGACTTCTCCATATGAGTTCTACCAGTACTGGAGAAATGTTGGGGATGCCGATGTACTTAAGTGTATCAAGATGCTTACATTCCTTCCAATGGAAGAGATTAGAAAGATGGAAAGCTGGGAAGGTGCTCAGCTTAACGAAGCTAAGGATATCTTAGCATATGAGCTTACAGCTCTTGTTCATGGCGATGAAGAAGCTAAGAAGGCGAGAGAAGCTAGTAAGGCATTATTTGCAGGTGGAGCTAATAGTGAGAATATCCCTACTACTGTACTTGAAGATGCAGATTTCACTGATGGAAGCATTGATCTTATCTCTATTATGGTTAAGGGAGGCCAGGCTACTAACCGTGGTGATGGTAGAAGAACTATTGAGCAAGGCGGCGTATCTGTAAATGGTGAGAAGGTCACAGATGTAAAGGCTTCTTACACTAAAGATGTTTTTGCCGAAGAGTTCATGGTAAAGAAGGGCAAAAAGAGCTTTATGAAGTATACAGTATAATTTGATTATGAGCGGCCAGGTTTTCCTGGTCGCTTTTTTAATATATTCTTGAGTCTATTTTATTATGCTATTATACTTATTATAGATTAATAAATAACAAGTTTTAACGTAAGTATGGTGCAATATATGGATAAATTAAGTTTAATAGTTCCTTGTTATAATGAAGAAAGCGTAATACAGTCATTTTATGACAGTACTAAGGAAATCTTAAAAGAACTTCCTGTATTAATTGAATTTATATTTATTAATGATGGATCAAAAGACAATACTCTTTCGATTATAAAAAGTATTCATTCTAGCGATAAAAATGTGCATTATGTGTCATTCTCAAGAAATTTTGGGAAAGAGGCTGCTATATTTGCTGGGCTTCGTGAGTCATCTGGCGATGTATGCGTTGTTATTGATGCAGATTTACAGCATCCTCCGAAAACCATTTATGACATGTATGAACTATGGAAACAGGGATATCAGGTTGTTGAGGGTATAAAGGCTAAGCGAGGAAAAGAATCCTTTGTACATAGGATTATGGCAGGTTCTTTCTATAAAATGATTAGTCGATTTATGGGCATAGATATGAACGATTCCTCTGATTTCAAGTTGATTGATAGGACAGTTGTTGATGTTTTATGTTCTTTAAAAGAACGCAATACTTTTTTTAGGGCACTTTCATTTTGGGTTGGTTTTAAATCAACCGCTGTCACTTATGAGGTACAAGACAGGGTGGCAGGAAATACAAAGTGGTCACCTATTAAGCTTGCTAAGTATGCGATTAGGAATCTTACAGCGTTTACATATGCACCACTCTATTTGATTATATCAATTGGAGCACTATTTGCGCTTGGTGGTATAGTTCTATCAATAGATGCTATTATAGATTTTTTTATGGGGACAACTGTAGATGGTTATCCTACGCTTATTATAGTTCAGCTGTTGTCGACAGGTTGTATTCTTTTTTCAGTTGGAATAATAGGTGTTTATATAGCTAAAATATACGATGAATTAAAACAAAGACCTCAATACATTGTGAGTGAGCGAGGCTAAAAAAAGCAAGGTCAAATTAGACCTTGCTTCAGAGTGAAGACAAAGTCCACGGTGAAAACCGTGGATTTTTCTGTCTTTATGGTATGTTTTTGCTGTGAAACCCGCATAAACACTGGGTTTTGTGGTATAATAAAGTTATCGGAGGTACTGCCTATGATGACTCAAAAC
>JAZRXF010000035.1:0-9030 GCA_045600085.1 Lachnospiraceae bacterium | reverse complement strand
GAAACTTTGTGAGTAGTATTATGGGTTCTATCGTTCTAGTAATTGTTCCTAGCTTTTACAATACCTATACTAATACTTTCTCCATCATCTGAATATAGTATTTTTTCGTACGTTAAGATGCATTAACGTTTTTATTTTGTACAGTTTATCAAAAATCTTCTCTTCGTTTCGTGGATTATTGTGTGCTGTCAACAGCATAGAAATACTTTAAAATAATAGGTGGGGAAAAAACTATAAATCCAAGGAGGAAGGGTTATTGAAATTATATGTTGATGTAAATGCCATTCTTGATGGCGATGGTTCCGAGTCTAAGCCATTTAAGACTATTAGTCAGGCTGCTAGGGTTGCAAAGCCTGGCGATGAGGTACTCGTCGCACCTGGTATATACAGGGAGTACGTAAGTCCAGTTAATGCTGGTACTGAAGATAACAGAATCGTGTATAGGAGTGTGAAACCTCTTGAAGCTATTATCACTGGCGCTGAAGAGCTTAAAGGCTGGGAGCGATACGACGGTAATGTATGGACAGCCAGCGTAGACAATTCTATTTTCGGCAATTTCAACCCATATACAACATACGTATACGGCGACTGGTATTTCGCTGGCAAAAGCAAGCATACCGGTGCAGTTTATCTTAATGACAAAATGCTTTATGAAGCAGCTTCTATCGAAGAATGTATTAAGGGTGAGATTTACAAATGTTCCTGGGAAGGCGAAGCCTCAAGATATAAATGGTACGCTGAGCAGAAGGATGGTCGCACTGTATTCTACGTGAATTTCATGGACTATGATCCTAACAATGAAAAGGTGGAAATTAATGTTCGTGAGCAGTGCTTTGTTCCAGAAAAAACTGGTGTTAATTACATCACAGTTTCTGCATTTACCATTACAAAAGCTGCTACTAACTGGGCTCCACCTGCAGCTTATCAGAACTGTATGGTAGGTCCTCACTGGTCTAAGGGTTGGATCATCGAAGACTGCGATATCTCCAACAGTAAATGCTCTGGTATTGGACTAGGCAAATATCTTGATCCTGAAAATAATCACTTCTTCACATACAAGCATGTTAAGAGTCCTACTCAGATGGAGCGTGATGCAGTATGCCGCGGTCAGTATCACGGTTGGACCAAGGAAAATATCGGTAGTCATATTATCAGACGTAACAACATCCATCACTGTGAGCAGGGTGGTATCATCGGTAGAATGGGATGTGTATTCTCAATAATCGAAGACAACTATATCCACCACATCAACAACATGATGGAGCTCGGTGGTGCTGAAATCGCAGGTATCAAGCTTCACGCTGCTATTGATGTTACAATACGTCGTAATCATATTCATAATTGTACAATGGGTATTTGGACAGACTGGGAAGCGCAGGGAACTCGTATTACCCAGAACCTCTTACATGACAATCAGAGACCTGATTTTGCTGAGCCTCTTATCGGCGGTATGATGAGCCAGGATATATTCGTAGAAGTCGGCCACGGACCAACTCTTATTGATAATAACCTGCTTCTCTCCGATGTATCGCTTCGTATGGCAACTGAAGGTGTGGCTATGGTTCACAACCTTATCTGCGGAGCACTTACTTGTGTAGGTGATGGCTGCGACTGGGAAGTAGAAGGTGTTCTTCGCCAGCGATATACACCATATCATATTCCTCATCGCACAGAGGTTATGGGCTTCATGACTATTCTTCATGGTGACGACAGATTCTACAACAATATATTTGTTCAGCGATTCTCTCCTGAAGACGTGATGATTCGAAGCGATAGCACCGATGATTACTTTACTGAGAATCGTCAGGTAGGTACTAGTGTTCTTGATAACTATGAGACCTACGATACATGGATTGAACACTTCCAGATGGATAATGATGTTCCTGATATGAAAGAACTCGAGAACTTCCACTTCCGCCCTCTTCCAGTATGGGTTGAAGGTAATGCATATCTTGCAGGTGCTCTTTCATATAAGAACGAGAAGAACAAGCTTATCGATGCTGACAGCAAGGTAATAATCGAATTATCCGAGGAAAATGGTAATACAGTCCTTGAGACAAATGTATTTGACCTTGTAAAAGATTTCAAAGTTGAGATGATTACCTCAGACATCCTTGGAGAAGCCTTTGAGCCAGGTCAGAGATTCGAAAATCCAGACGGAACCGATATTATATTTAACACCGACTACTTTGGTGACAGCCGTGGAATGAATATCGTCCCTGGACCATTTGGATCAGATGTGACGAAAAAAATAGTATACTAAACTAGTCTCATGGGGACGGGGTTTGGGGCTCATTTTTCAAAATGAGCCCATAACTCCGTCCCCATGAGTCCAAAAAAATATCAATTATTTCCCATAAATAATATATATACACACGTATCTAGATATATAACAGTAATTTATTTCTTTGTTGGGAGGCTTAGAAATATAAGTTTGAAATTTTGGAGGTAGATATTATGAAAAAGAAGGGTTTAATCCTACCAGTTTTAGTTAGCTGCTGTTTATTGGCAGGATGCGGTGCAGGCGCTAGTGAAGCTGCAAGCTATGCGGATACTATTGCTGCAACTGAATCTAATTATGCATCAGCAGAAGATAGTTGGTACGACTACGAGGAAGTTGAAGTAGCTATGGAGGCTGGCTCAGATAGTACAGCTGTAACATTTGCTCAGAACAAAAAAATCATTTATAAATCAAGCGTTATTCTTGAAACAAAAACATATGACGATACATATGAAAGATTAATTCAGTTAATCAATGAAAACGGTGGTTATATCGAATACGAGAACTACTCCAATGAGAAAAGATCATACCTTGCTAACAATGATGGCTCAGGAGTATTAGTTATTTCAACAAACAATCTTACTATCCGAATTCCAAGTAAGAACTACAGCAAGTTTATGCAGGATGGTCTTACACTCGGAAACGTATTACACAGAAATCAGTCACTCGAAGACAAGACCAATGAGTACAACACCAATAAGTCATACGTTGATATCTTAAATGATGAGGTTGAGTATTTAGACAAGCAGTTAGATGTACTGGAGGAGGAGCTTAAAGAAGCTCAGGCCAATGACAAGCACTATGATGATATCATCTCCAACATGAAGGATATCGCTTCTAGAAAGGCTCAGGTAGAAAAAGAGCTTGTACCTTACAAGACTGTAATGGACGACATCGATGAGAAGGTTGAGTATTCTACAATCGAGATGGAGCTTAGAGAAGTTGATAAATTCACTGTTATAGAGCCAGATGACATCGAGGAAGAAGAATCATTCCTTTCTCAGCTTAAGACAACATGGAACGATTCAATGGAGCGTCTTGGCAATATGATTAAGGGCACAATCTTATTCTTAATCAATGCTTTACCAGCTCTTATATACCTTGCAATATTTGGCGTGATTGTAGTTGGTTTTGTAAAGCTTATTAACAAGATATCTAAGAACAGCAAGAAAAACAAGAAGCCAGTTCAAGCTCCTGTTAACACAGTTCAGCATCCTGTTAATAACACAACAACTCCAGTTAACACAGTGATTCCTGAGAATAAAGAGAACAAATAGGCTTAATAAATGATACTTGCATAAGAAAGAAGCAGCATTGAAATGCTGCTTCTTTTTTTGAGGTTATACCTAATAATCGATCATGAATTAATTATTCTCTAAAAGATTCTGCGTATTCTTTTGACATTGCAGAATAAACTACTTTTCCATTTGGCAATTTAATGAGCTCATAGGTCTTATCATCTATAACCCATGTAAAGTTTTCATCTATCTTCATTGAATAAGGACCATAAAGCTCAACAAGCTTATCATAGAGCTCATCATATAAAGCTTCTGAGTCCTCAACCTCATAAAATACCATTCCCTCTAACAGTTCATCGCCATCCTTTTCATAGCTATAAACTATATTTGTATTATAACCATCAAGCTCCACATCTTTATACACAAGCATTGATGACATGTCCTTTGACAAGGTATGCGTCTCAGCATTCTTCACCTCTTCTCTGGAAAAGCCAAAGTCGCAATCCATAAAGTCATGCTCAGTGTCAAGATATGCAAACTTTTCCTCCTTCTTTCCACATCCAGAAAGCAGACAAGCTGCTGTTAATACACCTGCTAGTAATAAAGTTACGTACTTCTTCATAATATAATTCTCCCCTCAAATAAATCACAAAGATATAATAACAAATTCTTGGGCTTTTGGCTTATAATAATTTTATTAAATAAAGTAATATTAAAAGAGGATGTTTAGATGGTAGAATTCAGATTTGGTCAAATAGGATATAATTTTGCACTGGAAAAAGAAGATGAAAAACTCCAGCCATTTCTGGCTGGGTTTTTTTTAATAACCAAGTGTTTTAATCATTTCTCTGATTTCATCTCTGTATTCTGAATCAGCAACTACGAATATAAATGTATCATCGATTCTAGAGATATGAACATAGGCTTCGATCTTATTACCATCAGCATCCTTACCTTTTCCTGTATAGTAACTAACTGTTGTATGAGGTGTAGTAAGATTAAGTGACATTATCTTAGTATTATATTTTGAGCTAAGCGATTTTATCATTGTGTCGCAAGTACCATGGGCCCAGTCTTCATCTATCATTTTATAATACTCAATCTGATATGTCTGGTCAGGATTTAGCGCTACCTGGACTGTATCGATTCCTTCCATTCCTTTAGCCTGATTTGTAACATCGAAAACTGAATATCCTGCGCCTTCCATCATTGAAACAAATTCGTCAGATGTGATAGCTGTTTTCTTTTGACCACAGCCTCCAAGAGTTGCAATTAATCCAACTAATCCCAATACTAATGCTACATTACGTACTATTTTTTTCATCAAAATTCCTCCATTGATTTGTTTATACTAATTATACGCTTCGCAGTCTTAAATCTTATGGTTAGAATTGTGCGCATTAACCAGCTGTAATATAGCAATAATCACACGTTAGATTTCTTTGACGAGATTTCCCTCTGCATCTACTATAATCTTATAATTATAATCTTTATAGTAATATGTCATAATAATATCAAGTTCTATATTACCGTTTCCAAGCTCTGTAGCCGTAGCACTTAATTCAGCCCCACTGAAGAGTTGCTCATCAGTAAACAATTCCAGCATTGTCTCTGTCATAATATCCAGATCAAAATCATACTCTGATAATGATTGAATCACTCCACCTGCAATCAGTTTCCTATTTCGATACTTTTCGCATGACACATCCTCACGAGTATATCTATACATTTTCTCTTCATCGCCACTATTGGCAAATCTAACGTACTCATCATCTTTAGCTATCACAAGAGATCCCTCATAACACGATGTGCTACAATTTCCAAAAATGTAAAATTTATCCTCTGGACTTACTAGATCATTCCCAAAATCTGGCAAAATCTGAGCCATCCAAATATATGTAAGTCTATCATTACAATTGTATCCCCGAGTTTTTCTTGTGCTCCAAAAATAACATCCTTCCTCATCTACTTCATTAACCTGCAAAAACGTAAAACCGCTCTCTGATAACCATTCTCCACAAATTCTACTATTTGTATCTAAAAAAACTTCATCAAATCTTTCATCATATCCATCTTCATCTAATATGATTATTTCAGTTTTTCCAGCTGAAGAATCCTCTACCTTCACTTCATTATCACTAACCGCATGATTATCAGACTCACTGGTAAGCTTAGTATCTATTGTCATATCAGAATTATTACTGCATCCTATAGTTCCAAGTAAAAGCGCGGATATTATTAGAGTATTTAATAATCTTTTCATAGTTAGTACCATCTTTCGCAGGCCATTTATAATTACATATTATTCTTCATCTGGAAGAATTTCATAACCTGGTTTTTCTGTTATTATATGGCCGCAGCAAGGGCAGAACGCCTCATAATACACGCCAAATTTGATCTCATTCTCGCCAAATACATTATCACACTCAAGGCACCTAAGCTTCTTCACTTTGGTTGGTTTATAGTACCTTCGTACTTCCGCCTTTTCCATATCCATTAGGAAGGTTTCACTTGGGTAATAGTAGTTATCATTGTGTCCAGCACTCTTTCCTAGCAGTTTCTTGTTGAGCCATACCGAAATAAGTGTCTGAAGCTCTTCGCAGTCATTAAGCTCCCAGTCGGAATTAAGGAAATCCTTAAACGCCTGGTTCATAGCTCCAATTGCCTTCCTGCCATGAGTCTTGGTTAGCTCTGGAGTTCCCGCTTTCATAAAGTATTCATGAACTTCGCCTGCAGAATATCCATGTAGATACATAAGTTGCCTTATCCATCTCATTACGTTCCCAGGAAGGTTCTCGTAAGTATCTGGCTCCACCCCCACTACGATACAGCCAAATCTATTATTAGCATTGGCCATATACAGTACCTTTTGGCCATGAAACTCCTCAATATTAATATCCCATGCATAGACCAGGTCTTCTTCACTAGCCTTTGGCAGGTTAGTGAGCTTACACTCATTTTGCATTTTTGCTGTTAACCCTATTTCCATACATACCCCCCTTTATGAGCAATTCATGCTAATAGTGACTCCATCACTGTCATCGTCATTATGCTCATAGTGCATTGCATCATATGTATACTTCCATATTGTCTCGATATCGGTCTTTGATGCCGAAGGGAACATGGCGCATAAAGCTTCCACATCACTTCCACACTGTGCCATTGTTTCAATGGCTCTCTTTGTCTGATCATCTACCATAATAATAACCCCTAGTCTTTTATTGAAAACTTAACTCGCAATTATCCTGCGAAATATACGGTTTCAAAAACATCATATATTGAATACACATCGATATACTGCTCATAGTCATCATCTATCGTAATGAATATACGATAAATACCGCCATCAATATCTACATCCACCGCATCCACACCATTGGTTGCAACTATCTCCATTTCGGTTCCGGCAATAATTATCTCGCTTTCATATGAATTAATACCGGTCAAGACCTCTACTGGATAAGCCTCTATATCCACCTTGGTCACAAGCTTGTGAGGCATATATGCATCGTAATAATTCGAATCGCTTTCCAGACATCCATCTCTATCAATAGAGAACCATCCTCGAACCATATAGGTTCCAAGAAGATCCACTCTTTTTCCTAGCATAAAAGAATATGGACTATTTGGTGCAATCTTGGCATATCTGTAATCGTCAGGATCGGCGCTTAGTTCGATGTCCTTGATACCCCAATCCGATATTTCATTGATAACCATATCACCCGATTCAAAAGATACTATCATAGATTCATAAGATCCACTCATGCCATCGGCTGAAAACATAAGATATTCCTTGCCATCGGCCATATGAGCCACGTATGACTGAAGACCATATCCATACATATCGAGAGAATAAGTCTCGTCATCGATTCCTATAATAATATTTATAGTATACAAATCGTCAGCATATGATACTGATATATAAATCTCTTCTTCATCGCCATCGTTGTCTATATCTGTATATATTCCCCTAAATGGATCGCCGCCGGTCATATACGCGTATGGTCTCACTGCGTAGTATTCGCTAAAGAGTTCTGGATAGTCCTCGAATCTTATTCTTATCTGCTGAGCACCCTGAGCATATGAGCCCATCTCATATGGATTGAAATATACTGTTATGCCCTGATAATCGATGGACCAGTTATAGTCACCTTCATCATTTTCTAATCTATCCTTGTAGGCTTCAAGGCTAGAATCTATGGTTGACTCCTCAAGGTATCTGTCATACTCAAGAAGCTTTTCCTTAAGGATAACATTTAATAAATCCACGTTGGTAACAACATCAGATAGCTTAATATACTCACCAGTTACTGGATCAATATTTATACCACTCCATCCATACATACCATGAGCTCCACCCATATATGACTCGTTATAATAAGATAATGAAACAACTCTTTCATCGGATCTCATAATATCCTGGTAAGACTCGTCATAAAAAGGATAGATAGCGAAGTCACCTGATGTTTCTATCCAGTCTTTAACATCTTGCGTCGATTGACCGATATAGTCACCGGCGCTTTCAGTCCTATTCATACTGATTTCCATAAGAGTATCGGATAATGCTGAGTAATTAACGCCAACGGTCTCTCCTGTATATACAAGGTTGTACGTACAGTGAACATATTCTTCGCTAAAATCGTCGGAATAGCCATAATCAGTGATTGTATTGGTATAAAGCTCAATAAGCTCAAGATCATCATCTACTATTGGTAGAATTTGTACTGGTGGCTCCTCTACAGGATCATCCACTGGTTCCTTTTCTTTATCCTTGTTCTTATCTTTTTTCTTATCTTTTTTGCTATCTTTGTCTTTTTCTGTCTTGGTTTCCTGACCATCTTTTACCTTGGCAGCATCAAAGCTGCACGCTGCTAATGATAGCATTAATGTACACATAAATAACGCTATAATTTTCTTTTTCACAATATCCCTCTTTTCTGTGCGAACACTTATACTTATGATTCAATTATAAACATTTATCACTATAGTGTCATTATGAAAAACAGGATATGCCACTTACCGACATACCCTGTTATCTTGTTTATATAGATATTAAATTTGTTCTTTTTTATCTTCTATTTTTTTGAAGATAATGGTACCAACTATTATTACTATAGTTCCTACAAATAGTAACATACATCCACCCACAATAAATACCACTCCCGTACCCTTTTCTTCCACGGTTATAACTTTCGAAGGGTTATCCGGATTGTAATATATTATTTCAGTTCCACTTTTCTTACTAGTATTCCCTATCCTAGATTCATACACATATTCCTTCCCATTTACCTTGTAAGAATATATAGGATAATAGTGTCTTTGAGTCGTATGTCCTTTTCCTGCAGTTCCAACAGACTTAACCTTACAATCTATAATCTTTGCTTTAACTGTTTCGTAGGAATCAAGCTTGTCTTTCATCCTCCCTTGGGTATATACGCCTAGAATTATTTGTAGCACACCGAATATAATCATTAGTGTCATCACTACAATCAATATTACTTTTTTAGCTTT
>JAZRXF010000034.1:0-3735 GCA_045600085.1 Lachnospiraceae bacterium | reverse complement strand
ATGAATAATCTTGCCTCACGACATCTTGCAATAGCTCCCTCAACGATTGGTCTTGTTAAACCATGAATCTTGATATCCATCTGAATAGCTGTGATACCTTCTGTTGTACCTGTTACCTTGAAGTCCATATCACCGAAGAAGTCCTCAAGACCCTGGATATCTGTAAGAAGTACGAAATCATCATCTGTATCACCTGTTACTAAACCACATGAAATACCAGCTACCATAGCCTTAAGAGGTACACCTGCTGCCATAAGCGACATACAAGAAGCACATGTAGAACCCATTGATGTAGATCCATTAGACTCAAATGTCTCAGACACTGCACGGATTGCGTATGGGAACTCTTCCTCACTAGGAAGAACTGGAACAAGCGCCTTCTCCGCAAGAGCACCATGACCGATTTCACGACGTCCTGGACCTCTTGAAACCTTAGTCTCACCAACAGAATATGCTGGGAAGTTATAGTGATGCATATATCTCTTTGTTCTCTCGTTGTCATCAAGTCCATCAACCTTCTGAGCCTCAGAAAGTGGAGCAAGTGTTACAACGTCACAAATCTGTGTCTGTCCTCTAGTAAACATAGCAGAACCATGTACTCTAGGAATAATATCAACCTCAGCTGCAAGAGGACGAATCTGAGTAATCTCACGACCGTCTGGTCTCTTGTGATCCTTAAGAATCATCTTTCTAACTGTCTTCTTCTGATACTGATATACTGCATCTGGAAGAAGTGCAAGATACTCTTCGTTATCAGCAAAAGCTTCCTCGAATTTCTCTGTAACCTTTCTAATGTTCTCCTCACGAACCTGCTTCTCATCTGTAAATACTGCAACCTCCATCTCTTCTGGAGTTACAACAGCCTTCATAGCATCAAACATAGCCTGTGGAATAGCGCAGCTTGTATATTCATGCTTAGCCTTACCAACTTCCTTGCAGATATCATTAACCCAAGCGATAATCTTCTGGTTAACATCATGAGCAAGATAAATAGCCTCAATCATCTTAGCTTCAGGAATAATATTGGCACCAGCTTCAATCATAATAACCTTCTCTGATGTAGAGGCTACTGTAAGCTGAAGGTCTCCATCCTTCCACTGAACCTGATTAGGATTGATGATAAACTCACCATTAACAAGACCAATCTGTGTTGTAGCACATGGACCATCAAATGGGATGTCTGAAATAGATGTAGCAATAGCTGAACCAAGCATAGCAACTAACTCTGGTCTACACTCTGGATCAACACTCATAACTAAGTTATTAAGAGTAACATCGTTACGATAATCCTTAGGGAATAAAGGTCTCATAGGTCTATCAATAACACGGCTTGTAAGGATTGCATTCTCGCTTGCCTTACCCTCACGCTTGTTGAATCCTCCTGGAATCTTACCTACTGCGTAAAGCTTCTCTTCATACTCTACTGAGAGTGGGAAGAAATCAATACCATCTCTTGGCTTTTCTGATGCTGTTGCTGTAGATAATACTGTTGTATCACCGTAGTGCATAAAAGCAGCACCGTTAGCCTGTGCAGATACACGTCCGATATCAATGGAAAGTGTACGTCCACCGATTTCGATACTAAATGTTTTAAATTCTTTAGCCATCTTTTTCTGTTCTCCTTATAAAAATAAATATACTAGGAGTAGAAGATTTACGAAAACACTGAAAGAAATATTCTTTAGCACTTTCACAATACACCTTTCAGTGGTCTCGTCCTCTCTTCTACCCACAAAGTTCATCATATCACATTTGATAAATATTGTTAAATGTTTTTTTGTAAAAAAAGATGCCTATACGCAAGCGTATGGCATCTTTCTCATTTTCATTTATTCCACTTGTAACGAAACTATTTTCTAATACCTAATCTCTCGATAAGTGAACGATATCTCTCGATATCAATCTTCTTAAGGTAATCAAGAAGACCACGTCTCTTACCAATCATCTTGTACATACCACGTCTTGAGTGGTGATCCTGTGGATGATCCTTAAGGTGAGCTGTAAGTTCCTCAATTCTTGCTGTAAGAACAGCTACCTGTACTTCTGGAGAACCTGTATCTCCTTCTTTTGTAGCATAAGCCTTGATAACTTCCTGCTTCTTCTCTGCTGAAATCATTTTAATTTCCTCCTAAAATAATGAAATACTGCTGCATCCAAGCTGATGGCCTAGGAACCAATCCCCTAGATACAGTAAATCGCGTAACACACGCTTATTTAAAATAACATATACCACTAATATTGTCAAAGACTTTTTACTCTTTCCATCTCTGTTCCAAATATACATGCACTATATTTAACAATCTTCTCGCTCTATTTAATTGTTCACTAGCACTCTCGCAGGACACTAAATAGAAGTCTTCATAGTCAGCTTTTTCTCGTAATCGAAATGCTGAATCTAGTATTTTTGATATTTCTTTTTCAAATATTCCAGTTTTGACATATTCTTTATTAAAATAAGCTATAACTCCAGAATGTTTGCTTGAATCGAATTCGTCTAAAGCTGTTACCGCTCTTATACAATGAAAAATAGCATAATAGGACCTATTAACAGAAGATTTAAGAGAAGACGCTTCTAGTAAGGCCTCTGCATCGCACAAAGCTTCTTCTGCTTGTCCATATCTATATTTTGACAAATCAATTACGCTGCCTTCCATAAATGAATCCCCTCTGTTGCAACATTTTTATAAAACGGTAAAACATTTTTCCATTTTTCATATTTATTTATGTCAATATCTATCACCGAAAATACCACATCATATTTCAAATTCATCTCAACAATAAACTCAGATAATTTATCATTCTGCTCTGAGGTCAATTCATCAGACACAAGTACAGCAATATCTATGTCTGATCCCTCGCACGAATTTCCACGAGCAACAGATCCATAGAGGATAATCTCTTTAACACACGAATTAATTGATTCAAGAATCCCTTTCACAAGTTCATCAAACTTATCTTGTACCATGCTTATTACCTCCTAATGTTGATATACCACTATTATAACTACTATCCGAAAATATATCCACTCATAACATAGTTTGCGACATCAAGTCCTTTGGGAGATAAAAATATTCTATCACCATCCAATAGCAAAAGCTCGTTTTTTAACATCTTTAATGTATGCTCCTGATATCCCGCCACATCAAACAGATCCATACCGAACATCATCTCAAAATCAGTCCTGCTCACCCCATCAATAAGTCTAAGTCCCAAAAACATATATTCTTCCATTTGTGCATATACATCCAGTTTTTCTATACTATCTTTGACGCATACCGCTTCATTAAATTCAATATCATTATCACTGGCACAAGTCCCATTATATTGTTTCATATCCCTTGTATTGCACCATCGAACATTGTCATATAATGAAGCTGCGCCCAGTCCAAATCCAATATATTCTTTTCTAGTCCAGTAACCTATATTATGTTTACACTCATACCCTGGCTTGGAGTAGTTAGATATCTCATAATGATGGTATCCCGCCGATTCCAGCATCATTCTCGTCAAATGATATATCTTACGATCTTCATCCTCTCCTGGCATATCAGCTTCGAAGGCTTTTCCTTCACTGTATTTTTCAAAGAATGCGGTTCCTTCTTCTATTATTAAGCTATAACTAGATACATGCTCTGGATTAAGTTCTATGACCTTTTTAAGTGTTTTTCCAAAATCCAGAGCTTTTTGCCCTGGCAGTCCGCTTATCAGATCAATATTTATATTATCAAATCCGAC
>JAZRXF010000033.1:0-41160 GCA_045600085.1 Lachnospiraceae bacterium | reverse complement strand
CAATCATCTAGTTTCAGGTCAGATATCTCATCAAAATCACATATAAAACCAAACACCGAGATATCCTCAGCGCAACAGGTCATAACAAATCTACCTATTATAAACGTACTATCTGAATCCTGTCCTTGCTTAATAACCATGCCATCAAGCTTAACAGTCTTTCCTATGTATCGCTCAACGTTTTCCATGGCATCAAGATAAAATGTCGCGAATGATTTTTCTTCTATAACTATTTCATCTTTCGAGATATCATATGGTAAATCTTCATCAAATCTCGAATTGATCTCACCATTCTTATCTTCAAATATGACATCTATCCCTGTACTTATTGCTTTTACATTACGCCGAAATGATGGTAGCTTATCCATAAGTCCATCACATCTATTAAAGATAACTAACTGACTACTTCTTACCTGCTCAGCGACCACTGACTTCATATTTTTAGCGTAAATCTCAAATGAAGAAGCGTTAAACAATGTAATCTCTATCGGAGTATTCCAATACCATGGAAACTCAAGATTTTTTCTCTTCCACATTCCATTGAACTCTACAACAACTATTTTAGGCTTTATTTCTTTTTCAATACTAGTTATATACTCAGGTGTAAAGTTTTCTTCATCATCAATTGTTTCGACAAAAATATTCTTACTTTCGAGCCACTCAATATCATATTCTTCTTCACCTTCTTCGCAAAGAAGAAGCAGCGCTCTATCAACTTGTTTGAAAGCTTCCTGCTTGAAAAGTGCATTTATAAAGGTTGTTTTTCCAGAGTCCAGGAAGCCATTAATTAAATAAGTAATAACCATTATCCTATCGTCCTACTTTGTATCAACACATGCTTCAATAAGTTTCAAAATATCAGCCTTCTCATACCCTTTCCCTATAAATACTAGCTGATTAGTTCTATCTCCATATGTTTCATCCCAATCTTCTCTGATATCAGGGTACTCTTTTTCAATATCCAAAAGTTCTTCTTCTGGCCAAGATGACATCCATTCTGATAGTTCTGTGATTGATGCATTTCTTCCTGCCTGTTCAAATAACTGAATATGTTTCCAATCATCTGAAAACCAGATATATCCTTTTGATCTAATAAGCTCTGTAGGATAATCATCCACAAATCTGTTAAACGCTTCTCTATTAAAAGGTTTTCTTCCTTCGTATACAAATGATGTTATTCCATATTCATCAACGCATGCCTTCTCATCATCATGTTCACACTCATTTAGTGCCTGCTGTACGCTACTTGAAGCAAGACAATCCTCATAATCAAACTCTTCTCTATCAAGCAATATTTCTAAATCAACATTACCGTTAACGCATGGTATCATATCTGCTTCTTTTTGAATCTCTCGAAGAGCTTTTGTCACTTTATCGAGTTGCTCACTACTAAGTAAATCGGTCTTGTTAAGAAGCATTACATTACAAAATTCAATCTGATCCATAATAAGATTGATTACATCTCCGTCTTCGACATCTTCTTCATCTGTAAGCTCATTTAGAAATTCTCTATATATTCTGTCCACATCAACTACGGATACAACAGTTTTTAAATATACCTTAGTATCTGTAAGTTCTTCATAATTAACAAACGCACCTGCGATTGATGATGGTTCGCTTATACCAGATGCTTCTACAAATATAGCCTCTAGTCCATCTTCATCTGTAAGTCTCTCTATCTGCTCCATAAACTCGTCTTTTAACGTACAACATATACATCCATTCTGCATCTCGACAAGTTCAACCTGCATCAGCTTATTCCCAGTTTTATTTAGCAGGGAAGCATCAATATTGATGCTTCCCATATCATTAACTATGACTGCTACTTTTCTTTTTTCCTGAGAAAGCAGATGCTGCATTAATGTAGTTTTTCCTGATCCTAAATAACCTGTAATCAGTACAACTGGAATCTCTCTTCTTGACATCTGTATTCCTCCAAAATTCAGTTAGTTAAGTGCCTGCTTTAATACTTCAAGATTGCTTGTCATGATACCAAGATATGTTGCTCCATCACTCACATCCTTAGCTGTAACTGACTGCATGGAATCCATTGTAAGGATCTCCTGATCCTTGGATGAAGTGGCATTCTTAATTGTTTCAGCAATCTTACCATCTGCACTTTCGATTTGGAGTATTACTTTAATACCAAGTTCATCTGTCTTATCAGCAAGGAACTTGATTGTCTCAAAACTTGCTTCAGACTCAGCTGAACATCCTACAAATGCTGCATAATAATCAAGCCCATAATCATCGACCATATATCTAAATGGGAATCTGTCACCAAAAAGAACTGTCTTAAATGCTGCGCTATCAACTGCTGCCTGATATTCTTTGTCAAGTTCATCAAGCGCTGCTATATATGTCTTAGCGTTTTCTGCATATAGATCTTTGTTATCAGCATCGAGCTTTCCAAGTTCATCTGAAATATTCTGACAGACTACTTCAGCGCTCTTTACTGAAAGCCACACGTGCTCATCGTACTCTGGACCTTCTTCCTCGCCTTCTTCACCGTCTTCTTCCTCTTTTTCACCTTCCATACCTTCTACAAGCTCTTCCTCCTTAACTGAATCGCCAAGTACTTCGAGAAGATTGATTACAATCATATCTTTGTTAGTAGCTTCTGCTAACGCATCCTCTACCCATTCATCTGATTCACCACCGACATAGATGAACATATCACAAGTTGACACCTTCACAATATCATCAGCTGAAGGCTGGAAGCTATGTAAATCAACGCCTTTGTCAAGAAGCATTGTTATCTCCACATTGTCATTACCCTTTGTTATCTCACGAACCCAGTCATATTCTGGAAAGATAGTTGTTACTATAGAAATTTTTCCATCGGAATTTTTTTCACCACTATTAGATGCAGCTACAGCATCTCCATTATTAGTATTTGTTTGACATCCAACAAGCATGCTTATAGAAACAAGCATAACCATAAAAATCGATATTAATTTTTTCATTTTTAATTTCCTCCAATAAATTTTGCACGCAAAAAAGACAGATTAATCCTGTCATATGAAGAAAATTCAATTATTCATTCTTACCTTTTGGGATATTAAAGAACAGTTCAAATATACAGTCTTAATAGACTGCACCTCGCCCTGCATAGAATTGTTTAATATAAAACTAACAAAAGCTACAATCGCTAATGCTATTAAATCTTTCAAATTACTAGAACACTGTGCTAGCACACAGCATACTGCACAGTCTTCACCACTACAATCGTGATGAATATGGTTTCCGATGTATATAGAAGAAAAGAGCATTACAACCACAACTGCTACCATAGTAGCCAAAGCAATCATCAGTGAATTCTTACGACTAAGCATTATGTAATATCTCCTTTCCTTCATTTTTATTCTAATCTATTTTTGCCTTTTAGCACTTTACTGGCACTGATCACACAGACCATATATAACAGTTCTAGTCATATCAATCTTGAAACTATGGTCCTCACAAATATGCTGTTGCATTAACTTAAGCTCATCACAGTGAAGATGTATAAGCCTTCCACAGCTGGTACATTTTAAATGAGCACATCCACTACTTTGACACTCTTGGTGCCCATCAACATATTCGAAGCAAGCTGCTGATGAAGAGTCTAATACATACTTCTTTACAATTCCTTCATCTATCATCTTGTCGAGATGTCTGTATATGGTAGTCATACCGACCTTAGATCCTGAGTCAGCAAAATGACTGCATATATCATTTACTGTAATATGCTTACCTGATAATCCTTGTAAAAAAACAAGTAGCTCTTCTCTCTGTTTTGTATTATATCTTCCCTTAGACATACAGCCCTCGCAATTTGAAAACCATTTCCAATTTTAACATTCAAAAAATAAAAGTCAATATGAAAATGATTTTCATATTGACCTCTTTATTAATATCTATATATTTAATGCTTCTTTTCATATGGCGCTAAAAAAGATTACCGACAAATGTTTCTACAAATCCGACCAAATATAAAGCAGGTATCAGTCCTACTAATGATACTGCCATACCTCTAATAAACATATTACGTATATTTATAAATTTAGTCTTATCTGTTTTATGGATATTTTTTATGACTGCAAATATAAATATAGCCACAATTGCCAGAAACGAAACTGGAATCATTATTTTTAAATATGGAAAATAGTACGGATACTTTCTTGATTCGTGAAAAACTAGAATCCCATACATAGAAAAACTATCCGTTATAAATAATGCCAGTAATAAACAAAAACTAATATAGAAGATTATCTTTTTTATTTTTTTCATATACTCATTAACTAATTATAAAAACTCCAATATGAAGTACTAGTGCCACTATAAACATGATGCCAGCAAGCATATCCCTGCTATCTTTAGTCTGTCTTGCGCGGCTATAAAATGTTGCTCCATTATACGCACAAAGAAGAATAACTATAGGAGTTGTTGACATTCCTTTTATCATGGTCATAATCATCAGCGCCAGTGAAACAGCGCTCAATGAAATCACACCTATCTTCATTGATTTAGCCTGAATAGCCTCATTATAGCCTGCAACCTTTTCCAAAGTTTCCTTCATTTCGTTGTTAACATTGTCATTAATCATATTCTCACTTTTCCTTTCACCATCAAGAATCTCACCAACTTCAACATCATAGAATGAAGCGAGTTCAATTAGTAAGCTTAAATCAGGCATATTACTTCCTGTTTCCCAACGACTAATTGTTCTTCCTGCAACTCCAAAATGTTCAGCTGCCTGTTCTTGTGTAATACCTTTTTCTTTTCTTAATTCCCTTAAAAACTCACCGATTTTTCGCTGATTCATTTGTTTCCCCTTTCACTAGCAGATTATCTCTAATTCAGAAAAAATCACACGACACAAAGTGAGAAAATGCCGTACTTTTCATATTAGACATCAAGTGTCCGCTAGCAATTACACTATATTTCCTCATGTAAAATATGTCAACACGCTCAAAGTTAAATCCTGAATTAACAAACCCTTGTTTTCTTCATTAACAAGTTTCAATCATTCATATTATATATTCATATTATATATTTATAAAAAAACGCTGGAAGACAAAAATGTTTCACAGCGTTTATTATTATCTCTCAATATGTATTACAACAAATCAGCAAGGGTTTTGGAATTCATATAATCTTTTATAACTGTATCAAGACCTTCCCAAAAACTAATGGTTTTACAGCTTTGTCTAAAAGAACATTCATCAGCCCCTTCGGCAAGACAGCTAACAGGTGCCAAATCTTTTTCTGTAACTCTAAGAATCTCTCCAATCAAATATTTATTAGGATCCTTAGTCAAACGATATCCGCCACCTTTTCCCTGTATTCCTACAACCATTTTATTTTGTTTTAACATTGGTAATATCTGTTCCAAATACTTGAGTGAAAGATTCTGCCTAAGTGCAACATCCTTCATAGGCACATAACCATCACCCTGATTAGTTGCTAAATCAAGCATTACTCTAAGTGCATATCTACCCCTTGTAGAAATCATTTCATTACCTCCATTCAAAATAGGGTATATGATAATAGTAGCACCATTAACCTATCATCTCAATAGGCGAATCAAGACTCCATTTGGTAAAACTCTTCAGTTTCTTCAATATCATTTACTGGTGGCTTAAGTCCTTCTATCTTCAGATTATTCTTCTCGGCATAATCCCAAAGAGCAGCATGAATAGCTTCTTCTGCCAGCAATGAACAATGCACTTTTACAGGCGGAAGACCATCTAAAGCTTCCATTACAGCCTTATTAGTTATCAAAAGAGCTTCATTCACTGTTTTACCCTTCACAAGTTCAGTTGCCATAGAGCTTGTCGCAACTGCTGCACCACATCCAAAAGTCTTAAATTTTGCTTCTCTAATAACCTGATTTTCATCGATATCAAGGTACATTCTCATAATATCACCGCACTTAGCGTTGCCTACTGTACCTACACCAGCTGCATTTTCTATTTCTCCTACATTTCTAGGATTATTAAAGTGATCCATTACTTTTTCACTATATTCTGTTACCTGACTCATATTTATACCTCTTTTAAACAATTTATTTTAAACAATTTATTTTCACGAATTCTTCTTAATAAAATCTTCATATAAAGGAGACATATTACGAAGTCTATCTACTATTTTCTTAAGTGTCTGGACTGTATAATCAATCTCTTCCTCTGTTGTTTCACTTGATAAAGTGAATCTAACTGATCCATGAGCAATTTCATGAGGAAGTCCTATTGCAAGTAATACATGTGATGGGTCAAGGGCTCCCGACGTACAAGCAGATCCACTAGACGCACATATATTATTTTGATCTAGTAGTATGAGAAGTGATTCACCCTCAATAAATCTAAAGCTAAAATTGATATTATTCGATAGCCTGATTTCAGGATGACCGTTTAATTTAACATATTCTATCTCATTCATTACCCTACTAATAAACTTGTCTCTAAGCGCAGCCTCATACTTATGGTTTTCCTCCAGGCTCTTATCGACAAGTTCTACAGCCTTGGCAAAACCTATGATACCTGCAGCATTGGTTGTACCACCACGTCGACCTCTTTCCTGGGAACCACCATGGATTAATGTACTGATTTTTATACCACTTCTAATATATAGAAGACCAACTCCCTTAGGTCCATTAAGCTTATGAGCTGAAGCCGATAGTAAATCTATATTCATCTCGTCAACATTAATTCTTACGTGACCAAAAGCCTGTACTGCATCTGTATGGAAAACAACGCCATGGTTATGAGCTATTTTTCCAAGCTCTTCAATAGGTTCTATTGTTCCTATTTCATTGTTTGCAAACATGATAGAAGCTAGTATAGTATCAGGTCTTAATGCTGCTTCAAATGCCTTTGGATCAACAAGCCCATTCTCATCAACATCAAGATAAGTTACTTCATAGCCATGTTTCTCAAGAAATTCACAGGTATGTAATACAGCATGATGTTCAATTTTACTTGTAACGATATGCTTGCCTTTAGAGCTAAGTGCATCGGCTACGCCCTTAATTGCCCAGTTGTCGGATTCACTTCCTCCACTGGTAAAATATATCTCACTTGGCTTAGCTGATAAAAAAGTTGCTATAGCTTCTCTTGCATCCTCGACTTTTCCGTGGATTTTACCCGAAAATCTATAAGTACTGGATGGATTACCAAACTCTTCCATAAGATATGGTGTAATAACTTCTACTACCTCTTTCGCAACTTTTGTTGTTGCTGCATTATCTAAATATATCTGATTCATAGTGCAGTCTCCTTTTACCTACCTTACTACTAGGTATTTTATCCGCAAATACCTACTGTGTCAATAGGATTTAATGGGTATCTTTATAACTTGGCTGATACCTCTGAGGCTAGAATCGCATTTTGAATAATCATATGCTTCTGTGCTTCCATACTATCGCTACCCATATTTTCTTTTAAATACTTCATCAAATAACCAGTGATGGCTTTTCCTGATATCTGATCCGCTACGCTTTTTTTCACTGCCTCATCGATGACTCTATTCATCTCTTCTGAGTCAACTGCGTATTCTTCGTCTATTGGGTTTGCAAGAATCATTCCTGTTCTGATTCCAAACTCATTTTTTACCTTATATGTATCAGCAACCATAGCTGTATCGTCCATCTTGCAGGTAAGCTTAATACCACTTGTTCTCGCCATATATGCAGGGAGTTCATCCGTTTTATATCCAATAACTGATACTGCCTTGGTCTCAAGGTATTCCATGGTAAGATTAAGATCTAATATCGACTTGGCACCTGAACATACTACTATAACATTTCTCTCCACGATTTCTTCAAGGTCTGAGGAAATATCCATAGATGTTTCTGCTCCTCTATGCACACCACCTATGCCACCACCTGATACAACCGGTATACCAACATAATCAGCTATGACCATTGTGGCTGCAATCGTCATGACACCACTTTTACCCTGCGCGATAATCTGAGGAATTTCTCTACGTGATGCTTTTTGCATGGTCCCACGCATCTTGGCATACATATCAATTTCTTCCGGCGTCATACCCACCTTGACGCGTCCATCTATAATAGAAATATATGCAGGCGTAACGCCAGCTTTTCTAACTTCATCCATGACTTTAAGGGCAGTTGCAGCATTATCAGGATATGGAATACCTTCAAATGTTCCACCTGTCTCTATTGCAACGATTGGCTTATGCTCGTCCAAGGCCTTTCTTACTTCATCTGTAAAATCAATATATTTATTTAACATCTTTACTCTCCTAATCCGATATAAAAATGCATTCTATCATTTCGACATATATTTTGTTAACGCTTATTATGACATGGCTTATATTGGTGTCCCTACTTCGATGAGATTCCCGTCAAGGTCATAAAATCGAACTACCTTTTGTCCCCAGCTATGAGTCATAAGTCTATTCACATACTCTGTTTCCGGGTACAGTTTTTCTAATCGTTCTACAAACTCCTCGATATTCTTTTCTTCAAAATAAAGCTCCGAATGATTATGATGTGAAGTAATTTCTTGTCCTAGAAAATCTTTCCAATACTTTTCTTCTTGCAGCACAAGTCCTTCGGACAGAATCATATTCCCATCATTATCAAGAATCATATGTAACCCAAATAATTCGTGGTAATACTTCTTTGCTTTCTCAATATCTTTTACTACTATAAGTACATTTCTTAATCGCATAACGCTCCTTGTTATTCAGGAAGATTGTTATATAAATCTTCAAGCTCTTTCCTACACGAGATAAAGAAAGCACCTAGTACAGGATCAAAATGCTGTCCCAGTGATTTCTCAATAATAGAAAAGGCTTCATCATAGCTCATACTCTCTTTATAGCATCGCTTGCTTACGAGTGCATCAAAGACATCGGCCAGAGCCATAATACGAGCTTCATAAGGAATATCTTCGCCTTTTATATGCGTAGGATATCCAGAGCCATCCCATTTCTCGTGATGATAATGAGCAACATTAACTGCTATCTTTTTGAATTCCTCATCATCTGATTCTCGAAGTACTTCTTCAACTATTACAGCACCCTTTTCAGCATGGGTTTTCATCACTTCAAACTCTTCATCTGTAAATCTTGCTGGCTTTCTTAAAATAGCATCATCGACCGCTATCTTACCAAGATCATGCATTGGGGCAGCCTTTATGATAGCCTGTTCAAATGAATCAGATATATCAAACCGTGCATCATTTTTCATTTTACCAACAAATACTTTTACACATTCACTTGTCCTATTAATATGACCGCCTGTACTATTGTCACGACTTTCTACCATCACCGCCATGCCACGTATGATTGAATTCTGAATAGATACAATACGCTGACTCTTTTCCAGTAATGAATAGGACATGGAGTTAAATGTATCGGCTAAGTCACCAAAATCGTCATTACTTACTATATCTGTCTTCTTTCCATACTTGTGATTCTTAATTTCGTCTGCCAAGCTTTTCAGTTTTTTTAGTGGCGTTGAAAAATGCCACGACACGGTAAGTAAAAGGATTATACCAAGAAAGATTAATCCAGCCACCATATAGTATACTGTATTGTCGATATGGAAATTCTCGCTTAGACTATAATTTCTAAGTACTGATATTAAATAAAAGATTGGGAAAATCGCAACAGAAAAATAAAAGAATAACATTAAAAATGATACTGATATTTTCTTACGTTTCTCATACCTTGAAAGATTTCCTTCTGGAAAAACTTTTGGAAGAACAACTATTCTATGTATAGTTGTAAGACACATAAATACTATGGTTGTAACAAAAATACAGCACTGAAAAATACTTAGAAATGAACTCATCGCAACTGAATGCATATTATATCCAGTAGTAAGCGCTACATATAAAAATGCACACAATTCAAAAACCATGGTCAAAAACCAGCCCATGCTACCAATAACTGCATAGACCAAAGGAATATTTATTATTCGACCTTCGACGTTTTCTTTTTTTGCAGTAGCAACATAAAGAATACATAGTACTATGGGAATGACAAACGAAAGGACTGACAAACCATTGATTAATTGGTTGTGCTTGTCTACAAACTGAATCCAGATGAAGAAGCTTTCATTTTGATTTACCATTATAGTTTGTTTTGAAACAATAAAAAAACTAATCAGATTAACAGCCATGACTATGAGACCATAGCTTCGTCCAATACGCCTTAAATTCTGTTTCATCTCTTTCATATTCATAGGTTCTTTTACTCCTATTTATTGACTTCTCTTATTTTCTAATTTTCGCATAACATAGAAAAATGCTGGCACAAGAAAGCAGTCCGCCAAAAGCCACGCAAATGGTGATGCTACACATGCTCCTATAAAATCAAATGCTGGTATAAACACTAAACCTGCTATGGTTCTTGCTATCATCTCAAAAACACCTGCAAGGATTGCAAACGTTGAAAAACCAACACCCTGTATAACAAATCGAAGGACATTAACAAAAACAAGAAGGGTTAAAGAGCCTGTGGTTATAATGACATGAAGTGCTGCCATATTAACCATTTCAGGTACAGGTTCATCAACAAATAGTTTAATAAGTGGTACTCTCACAAAGATAACTGCTACAAAAGCAAAAATACTGTAGCTTATACCTATAACAACTGCTGCCAGCGTCCCTTTTTTGATTCTGTCTATTCGACCAGCACCAAGATTCTGTCCACCATATGTTGCCATAGAAGCACCAAGCGCATCTAATATACAAAGGAACAGCATATTAACCTTACTTGCAGCAGTAGTGGCTGCGACCGCAAGTGATCCAAGCATATTGACACTACTTTGTAGAATAACTGAGCCAATTGCAGTAATTGAATACTGAAGTCCCATAGGCAGTCCCATCATGCAAAGTTTTTGCATATAAAATGTATTTACTTCCCATTCTGATCCAGATATATGAAGAATATCCAGTTTCTTTATTACAAGAATAATACACATAATACCTGACAGTAACTGAGCCAGTACTGTAGCCAGAGCTGCCCCAAATACTCCTAAGTGCAATCCTGCTATAAATAAATAGTCTAGAATGATATTAATAATCGTCGAAATAATAAGAAACACTAGCGGTGTCTTAGAATCACCAATAGCTCTTATCACGCCCGCAAGAATGTTATATAGAAATGTAACTGGTATACCTATGAATATTGTTAATATATATACATATGAATAATCAATGACATTATCTGGTGTTCTCATCCATACAAGAATATGCCTGCACAGTAAAGATACTATAAGTGTTATTAATATTGAGAATCCAACAGACAAATATAGAGCGTTGGCAATATATTTTCTCATAGTGACAAAATCCTTGGAGCCATATGTCTGTGCTACAGGTATAGCAAATCCTGAACACATACCCATACAAAATCCGAGTATAAGAAAATTAATACTTCCTGTTGCGCCCACTCCTGCAAGGGCATCAACTCCAAGGAAATGACCTACAATCATGGTATCAACGAAGTTGTATAGCTGTTGAAGTAGATTTCCAAGAATCATAGGTATCGCAAATGCTATTATCAATTTAAAAGGCGAGCCTACAGTTAGATCGCGGTCGTTTGTTTTTGACATATATCCTCCGAAAGTTCAATAAATAATCAGAAATATTTCATTTCCATTAGGACTAATAATAATCTATCTGTACTAATCATAATCCTAGCCTTTTCTTAATCATATTCCTAATCTGTTATCTTTTTCACAATTTTTGCTCTATTAATATACGTGTAGTATATCATTTATTTTATTCTTTTAAATATAGAAGCAAATTTGTCTATTTATATCTTTATTTTACTGCTTCTTCGCGTTATAATTTCTTGGTTGCCAAAATGAGAAATTAGAAGTTTTGTTTGGCTCGGAGGAGACATTATGAAATTAACAACTAAATCAATCCCAGGAATATTTATTTGTGCTTTAATAGCAAGTGTAGCAACTTATCTTGGGAATTTAAAAATAGGAAATATATCTTTAGAGGTTATCGGAGCGCCTGTATTCGCAATACTTTTTGGTATGATAGTAACATTACTTGTACCATCTTTAGCTCCTAATGATAAATTAGCTTCTGGAATAAAATTCACATCTAAGAAGATACTTCAATGGGCTGTTATTATACTAGGATTTACACTCAACCTTGGCACCATTGCAAAGGTAGGTTCCCAGAGTCTTCCTGTTATAGTGTGCACCATTTCTACATCTTTAATAGTTGCATTTATTGTAATGAAAATATTTAAAATTGATCCAAAAATTTCGACACTCATTGGTGTTGGTTCGTCTATATGCGGTGGTTCTGCCATTGCGGCAACTGCACCTGTAATAGAAGCTGATGACGAAGAGGTTGCGCAGTCTATCTCTGTCATCTTCTTATTTAATGTGCTAGCTGCACTAATTTTTCCGTCACTAGGACACGCAATAGGTCTTGGCTCAGAAGGATTCGCTATCTTTGCTGGTACTGCTGTAAATGATACCTCTTCTGTAACCGCGGCTGCTTCTACAGCTGAAGGATTATATGGCGTTGAAGGCATACTTTCAACTGCAGTAACTGTCAAGCTAACAAGAACCCTTGCTATTATTCCTATCACATTAGTATTAGCTTTCTACAGAATGCAGAAAGCCAAAAAAGAAAGTTCTAATGATGTCATGAATTTCAACTTCAAAAAGATATTTCCTTGGTTCATCCTTTACTTCGTGGCAGCTGCTATCATAACAACCGTTATTGGACTAGTACCTGAGTCAAACTTTACAATCTTCTACTCATCGACATTTGTAAAATCTATGAAGTGGCTGGCCAAGTTCTTTATCGCAATGGCTATGTGTGCGATAGGTCTTAATACAAATATAGTCAACTTAATCAAAAAGGGTGGTAAGCCTATATTAATGGGCTTTTTATGCTGGAGTGCTATCACTTCAGTATCACTTCTTGTTCAGTTTGCTACAGGTATATATTCATCTAATCTATAGAGATATACTTCTCATCCAATTGAGACAATGAACACGCAATACCTATCATTAAGTTGGTTATACTGCTTATATTTGTCCCTCTTAACTACTCGCCCGACTCTTCTATCAAGATCCATATCTAATAGATGACATTTTTCAGCAAAATCTTCATTTTCTTCTGAGCACCTAACAAATATAACATTTGACATCAATTTGTTAAATTTTGAAAAAGAGCCACATCACACATGTAAACATGGTAAATGGACTCTTTTTCTTATTGTCTTTACGAGATGAGATTGTAACGGAGGTTACATATATCTATAAAAGAGCGGCTTTATAAAGATTCTCAATATCTTTTTGCTTAGATGTTCTAGGATTTACGAGAATATTACCACTCTTCATAGCATCTATTGCCATTGCTTCTATCTTTTCCTCTATTTCTTCCATAGAAACTTCACCAGACTTACTAGCATTGTTTATTGCTTCATAAAGATTTGGTGGTATCGAAATATCTGCACACAATTCTTTTATAGCTTCCACTAACATATATGGTTCAAACTCACTTTTATCTAGCTTAATATGACTGATATAATTATAAATCTTCAGATATTTTCCACTATCTGCTATAGCATTATATTCGACAATAGCAGGAAGCAATACAGCATTAGCAACACCATGGGCCACATCAAAGAAGGCACTAACTGGATGACTCATCGCATGAACATTACCAAGTCTTGCGAATGAAAATGCAATGCCTGCAAAAAGTGAACCGCTCATCATAGCCTCTGCTGCTTCTATATCACCCCTGTTAGCCACATATCTTCTAATATGTCCACCGATCAATTCCATAGCCTTTTCTGACATAGCCTCAGAAAATGGAGAGGCTGCTGTTGAAATATATGCTTCTTCTGCATGAATAAATGCATCTATACCACATGCTGCAGCAACTGAAGCAGGTGCCGTGGTAATCATCATAGGGTCAAGTATTGCATATGTAGGTAACAGCTCATAACTAAATACTGTGAGCTTATAATTTCTACTGTGATCAGTGATAACTGAAAATGCTGTAACCTCAGATCCGGAACCCGCTGTAGTAGGAATAGCAATTAGTGGGATAATCTTACCTGGCACCTTGTGGGCACCTTCATACTCCGTAATACTTCCACCATACTTTGCTACCACACCTACTGCTTTAGCCACATCCATAGGTGAGCCACCACCAAGAGCTACTATAAAATCAGCCGCACATGCTTTGTAAAATTCTGTTGCTTTCTCAACTGTTGATACAGAAGGGTTAGCCTCTACTTCTGTAAACACTTCCGATTTAATATCAGCCTCATTAAGATAATCAATGGCTTTTTGTACAACCCCCATCTTAAGAAGATTAGGACCAGATATTATCAATGCTTTACTACCACCTATCTTCTTTGAAATTTCAGAGAGTTTTGATAAACTATTTTTTCCAACTATTATATTTTGTGGTATTGAAAATGAATACTCATTCATAATTAATCACACTTTCCAGCTATACAGCCTCTTCACATTTAATTATGATAATGCTGCTACCGCTTCACCTATTATTGATACTGCCTTATCGCAATCCGCCTCTGTGATGATAAGAGGGGGCACCATACGGATTGTATGTGCTCCAATAGCTGTGATAAGAAGATGTCTATCTATACATCCATGTTTTACCTCTACACCATCTATCGTATCATCAAACTCAACACCTACTAATAATCCCTGGTGTCTTACTTCCTTTACATGTGGAAGAGTTGCTAACTTGCTAGCAAAATAATCACCCATCTTCTTTGCATTTCCAGCTAAGTCTCTGCTAAGCAGTTCATCAATCTGTGCAAGAGCTGCAGCACAGCTAACTGGATGTCCACCAAATGTTGTGCCATGAGATCCTGCAGAAAATGCCTTCGAAACCTCTTCTGTTGCACATATAGCACCTATTGGCATACCACCACCAAGAGCTTTTGCCATAGATACGATATCTGGCTTAATTCCGTAGTTCATAAATGACATCACGGAACCTGTTCTACACCATCCTGTCTGAACCTCGTCAAGTAAGAGAAGCATACCATTTTCATCACAGAATTCTCTAAGCCCCTTCATAAACTCCATAGTAGCAGGATGAACACCACCCTCGCCCTGTACTGGCTCAATCATAATTGCAATTGTATTTTCCGTACATGCATCCTTAAATGCCTGTAAATCATTGTATGGCGCATATGAGAAACCATATGTCATAGGTCCGAAACCAATCTGACATCCATTGCCTGGCTGACCTGTCGCTGACATAGCACCAAATGTTCTACCATGGAATCCCATCTTGGCTGTTACAATGTGATATCTATTAGGACCATATTTTTCAATACCATACTTACGAGCCATCTTTATCATTGCCTCGTTGGCCTCTGTACCAGAGTTCTGATAAAAAATCTTATCCATTCCAATGGTTGTACATACTTTCTCTGCTAGAAGTGCCTGTGGAATAGTATATGGATAGTTAAATGTATGAATACAATCCTCCACTTGATCCTTGATGGCTGCCACTACCTTTTCATTACAGTTACCAGCTGAGTTAACAGCTATACCTGCATAAAAATCAAGGTACCCTTCACCATTTTCATCATAAACATACTGCTCCTTGGCAGTCTCTGCGATAAAATTAAATCTCTCATACGTTTCAATCATGTATTTTGATGCTTTTGCTTTTATCTCTTCTGCCGTATATCCCGTATCTGCTAATTTCATATTCAAATCCTCCTATTTTATAAATCCTTTAATACATAAGTACTGCTTTATAAGCTTTACACAATCTTCTATTCCGATTTTTTCACTATTAAGCGTCATATCGTAGTTAACTGGATTGGTCCAATAATTACCTTTTGTATAATATTTGTAGTAGTCTGCTCTAAACTTATCTGTCTGTTCAATAGTAGCTGCAGCCACCTCTTTTGTAACACCCATCTTCTCCATGGTACGCTTCAGACAAAATGCTCTAGGTGCCTCGATATATATGCTGACCACATTAGGTTTATCTCTCAAAATATAGTCCGCACATTTTCCTACGATGACACATGATTCTGTCTCTGCCAGATTTTTAATGATATCGCTCTGAATCTCAAACAGCTTATCATCCGAAACAAATTTTTCATTTCTGGCTATATAACTCTTTGCTCTAGGAAGCCCTTTTAAAAAGCTAGAGAATCCTCCATTATCTCTTACTTTCTCATTGACTGATTGAAATAGTTTCTCATCAAGACCACTCATCTGACTGGCCAATGTAAGAATTCTATTCTCATAACAATGAATACCCAGATCCTTGGCAAGAAGCGAAGCTATTTCCTTACCGCCTGTGCCGAACCCTCTGGCAAATGTAATAACAAAATTATCCATCTTCTCTCCCCCTAACCTGCTAAGTATCTACTCAGGAACTCTCGCGTTCTCTGATTTTTTGGATTTGTAAATAACTCTGAAGGAGGTGCATCTTCTGCAACGTATCCTCTATCCATAAAGATTGTTCTAGTAGATACATCTCTTGCGAAAGCCATCTCATGAGTAACAATAATCATCGTAAGACCAGTTGTTGCAAGCTCCTTCATTACATTTAAAACTTCTCCTACCATCTCAGGATCAAGAGCTGAAGTCGGCTCATCAAATAGTAATACTTCTGGATTCATACAAAGCGATCTTGCTATCGCAACTCTCTGTTTTTGTCCGCCTGATAACTGAGAAGGTCTAGCATTAATATACGGAGCCATTCCAACCTCTTTAAGATGTGTAATTGCTCTATCAAATGCTTCCTCCTTCGATATATGAAGGACCTTTCTTGTGCACAGCATACAGTTCTCAAGAACTGTCATATTGTTGAAAAGATTAAATGACTGAAATACCATTCCAACTTTTGATCTATAATCATTAATCTCCCTTTGAATATCTCTTACTTCTTTACCGTGATACATTATCTTTCCATCAGTCTGTCTTTCTAGCTTGTTGATACATCTAAGAAGTGTGGATTTACCAGAACCCGATGAACCTACTATGCAGATTACCTCGCCTTTTCCAACTTCTATATCTATCTTCCTAAGCACCTCATGGTCGCCAAAGGATTTACTAAGATTTTTAATTGATATAATTGCTTCTCCCATATCTTCCCTCCTATTGGTTATCCATATACTCAACCGCAAGAGCATAATCTTTAGTGCCGCTCATCTTCTTTTCAATAAGACCAAATATCTTATTAAATACGAAGCAAAGAACAAAGTAAATGACTGCGATTACAAGATATGCTTCAAAATACTTGTAGTAGTTACCACCTACTGTTTTAGCTGCCATAAAGAGTTCCTGCACAGCTATAACATTTAGTACAGAAGTCATTTTAAGATTTGTTAAAAATGTATTGGCCATTTCAGGAATAATATTTTTAAATGCCTGTGGAAGTACTATATAAAACATGGTCTTCATAGGCGACATACCCATAGCCCATGCACCTTCTCGCTGACCTAAATCGATGGAACCAATACCACCACGTACGGTCTCTGCCATATAGGCTCCTGTATTTAATACTGTAACTAAGATACCTGCAAATACTGGCGACATATTTATTCCAATTTGTCTAACACCATAATAAATAATCATCGCTTGAACAATCATCGGTGTATCTCTAAATATTTCAACATATACAGAAGCTATAGCTTTTAATAATCTGATAAATACCTTCTTAAGAATACTGTCACCTTCATTTAGCTTAATATCCTGAATAATACCGATCAAATATCCTAAAACAAATCCTAACAATGTACCTATTACTGCAATATAAAGTGTGAGCCAGGTACCTTCAAGGAACATGCTCAAATATTTCTTTGTTAGAAATATCATCCACTCGAAAGAATTTGTCGGGTTTTCTATTTGGAACATACTTATCCCTCCTTGATTTAGAGCACTCTGGCTCACTTAATATCTTGTTAGTTAGCAGCTGGCTGCTGGCTTATAGCCTTCTCCATAAGCTCGTCCATTTTGGCTTTGTCATTCCATCCTATAGAATCCATTGCGCCCTGAATCTTATCTCTAAGCTCTGTATCATCTTTACGGGTAGCGATACATACATTAACCATCTCATCATCACCTACGAAAGAATCGCCTTCATTGAAAACAATGATTGCAAGATCATCATTCGTAAGTAGAGCCGACTGAGCTGTTGGAAGATCCACGATACATACATCTGCTACACCATTTGAAATAGCCATAAAGCACTCTGAAGTAGTCTCATAGTTTGTACCTGTCTCAGCTCCTTCTATCTGATCAAGAAGTGGAACCCATCCTGTACCAAGCTGTGTTGTAAGTTTACATCCTGTACCGTTAAGCTCTGATAATCCCTTAACATCTGCATAAGCACCATCCTTCTTTACTACAATACAGTTATCTCTGTAGTAATATGGTGTTGTGAACGAATAAGCCATCTCTCTTTCTGCTGTCTTACCCATACCGGCGATGATACAATCATAATCGCCTGCATCCATTGATATACCGATTGATGACCACTCAACTTTGTGAATTTCAAGATCCATATCAAGTTCATCTGCAAGCATCTGTGCAACTGCCACATCATATCCATATGCATAATAATTAGAATCATAAATTGGAACTGCCATGCTACCATCTGGAGTAGTTGTTGCATCCTGTGTCCAGTTGAATGGAGCATATGCGCATTCCATACCAACCTTAAGGACTGCTTTGTCTGATGCTGCATCTGTTGTTGAATCTGCCACAGCGTTCTGGGCTGGCTCTCCTGCTCCATTTCCACCAGAACATCCTGTAAGCATTCCAAATGCCATACATCCTACTAATACTAAGCTTAATAATTTACTCTTTCTCATAATCTTTCTCCTCCTAAGCTTGAATAAGTCAAAAGGCGCTGAGGATAACCTTCTCGGTTTCATCAGCGCCTTTGCTTATAACCCATTATATTCACTGTAATAATATGCACAACTTGCATTTTGCACAGTCATAACGGTCACTTTGCACATTTGTTTTTTTTACATATATATTATTTTCTTCACTAGAACGCAATTAATAATATCTAAATATTCTGAATAATCAGTAATATCTATACCTAGCAATTCCTCTATTTTATCAAGCCTATGTTGCAATGAATTACGATGAATATAAAGTGCTTCTGCAGTTTTCACGTTATTGAATCCATGCATATAATACTCGACTAAAGTGTCTTCTAAATATGTCCCATTTGCATGATCATACTCTTCAAGTTTACCCAGTTTGTCTTTGCAATATCGGAGTACTTCCTGCTTATTGCCCCTGTTAAACATAAACTTATATATACCCATAGCACTTGCACTTAGCACTTTTTTATTCTTAGGATTCGGTATATAATCCTTTCGCTTTATAAGACTCTTAGCTTCTTGGTAACTCTGTCCATAATCTCTAGGATCCGAATATTTATTACCTAAAATACAAGTACTTCTAATGGAGCCACCATATGGTGATTCATCATCAAGCTTTCGAAGCAATCTCTCCAGTTCTCTTTCTATGGCCTTGTCTTCTCTTGCTTCAAAAAGAAGCACATATTTATTTAAAAATGCCATAAACATAGGATGTCCCTCCATACTGGACACCATACTTCTAAGATGATTGGTATAATGCTCGTAGTTATGTTCATCCTGCTCCAGATTGATTCCATACTTTCGATCAACCACAATGATTCCTACGCGATGTGCCTTTGAAAAATCTATTCCAAACTGACCAGATATTTTCTCTATATATTTGGCATTAATATCATAACCAAAAAGAAGATTATATAAATAATCACTTTCTCTTTGGTTTCGTATTTTGTCTTCTGTAATAAGATTTCCTATACTCTGTGCTATATCTACAAATGAAGCGCCTTCCCACCTTATATAGAATAAAGGAAGTTCTAACTCATTGGCCTTTTCAACTACAACATTAGGAATCTCCTCTTTATCATTCACAACTGATATAGCTAATCCTGATATTCCTAATGCATTAAGTTCCACCATACTATCTATAACTTTTTCGAAATCAAATCTCAAATAGTCAACTACTATAAGCGCGAAGTTCCCGCGATTCATATGATCTTCGTATGGACGTGTCTGGACCATATAAGTCCATGAAACACTTCGATTAAGTCCACCCTTGCCTGCGATGATTTCAACTCCGTCCAATTGTAAATTTAAAATGTCTAAGCAGGTTATCATATAATCATATCCTTTCTTATTCTTCAACCAATATCATCAAGTTCCTGAAGCCATACTGTAGCAGAAGCATCAGACGGCATCCTTAGATCGCCTCTAGGTGACACAGCCACTGTACCGACCTTTGGCCCATCTGGCAGACAACTTCTTTTAAAGTGTTGCGCGAAGAATCTTTTATAAAAGACTTTTTCCCACTTTAGAATAACTTCTGATGAATACTCTTTATCAAATGCATATCTGGCAAGCCTATAAATCTTCCTTGGTCCGCTTCCATTTCTAAGCATGTGATATAGAAAAAAGTCATGAAGCTCATATGGCCCCACAAGGTCCTCAGTCACCTGAGATATTTCCCCATCCTTTGGTGGTAGAAGCTCTGGAGACACTGGTGTATTAAGCACATCATTCAATATTATTGCTAGTTCATCATTTCCACACGTATCAGCATAGTATCCAACTAAATATCTAACTAAAGTCTTTGGCACGGATACATTCACAGCGTACATCGACATATGATCACCATTGTATGTTGCCCAGCCTAGCGCAAGCTCAGATAAATCTCCGGTGCCAATCACAATTCCACCTACTTGATTTGCTATATCCATTAATATTTGTGTTCGCTCCCTTGCCTGGCCATTTTCATAAGTCACATCATGATTTCTCGCATTATGACCTATATCATCAAAATGTACATTAACTGCATTCACTATACTGATTTCTCTAAATGTTGCGTCTAGACTCTTTATCAGATTGACCGAGTTACCATGAGTTCTCTTCGTTGTGCCAAATCCTGGCATAGTGACAGCTACTATACCACTGTGATCAAGCCCAAGCAAATCAAATGCCTTTACTGTTACTAAAAGAGCCAAAGTAGAATCAAGACCTCCTGATATGCCTATTACTACTTTCTTGCATCCTATATGCTCTAACCTCTTACGAAGACCATTGGCCTGAATCAAAAGAATCTCTTCACATCGTATATTTCTATCTGCCTTTGCTGATGGCACAAATGGATGAGCAGCTACAAATCGTGACAGACTTGTATCTGATATCTCTAGCTTAAAACATACTTTTTTATATAAATCCGTATCATCAGATGAATATGTTGTCATACGTCTTCTATCCGCCTCTATCTTTTTAATATCAATCTCTGTTGACGTTATTCCTGAAGAAAACAGCATAGAACTTGCAAGTACATTGCCGTTTTCAGCTATGATATTGTGCCCTGAGTAAACCACATCCTGGGATGATTCGGTGTTGCCTGCCGAAGCATATATGTAGCCGCATACCAATCTAGCTGACTGTCCTGAGACCAGTTCCCTTCTATATCTACTCTTGCCAGTTATCTCATCTGAAGCAGATAGATTCGCAATAAGCGTCGCACCTGCCATACAATGACTAATACTTGGAGGATTTGGTACCCACAAATCTTCGCAAAGTTCTACTGCAAGTCGTAGTGACGGCATACTTTCACAGCAAAATAAAAGTCTTGTACTCACCAATACTTCGTGCTCTCCAATCATAGTTGTTGTATTAACATTAATCCCTGACCTAAAATGTCTGGCTTCATAAAATTCGTTATAATTCGGCAAATAAGACTTAGGTACTAGCCCCAATATTTTGCCTCTATTAACTATTGCTGCGACATTATAAAGCTTGCCAAAAATCTCTATCGGCAAACCAACTATTACAAGAGCATCTATTGCTTCTGTATAGGAAGCGATAACTAATAATGCACCTCTTGCTGCTTCTATAAGTCTATCTTGTAAAAATAAATCCTGACATGTATATCCTGTGATGCTAAGCTCTGGAAATACTATTATCTTATTGCCACTCTTCACAGCTTCATCAATATATGAGCATATCTTGCTTATATTAAACTCTATATCTGCAACTTTAAGTTCTGGTGTAATTGCCGCCACCTTTACAAATCCATCCCTCATAACTTTTCCTCCATAAATAAAAAACAGACAAAAGCTCCTTTTCAGGCGCCATTGTCTGTTTCTTTCATATTACATTCTTTAGGTCCAAATAACAATATTACATCTTATATTTATTTCATTTTGAAATTAATCGCTTTTAATATAGCTTTAATCCTGTGTCATTCATTTTTTGAGCATCATTAATTCATATCGTCAAAGATATCGTCATCTGTTATTTCACGAATGACTCTGCATGGAACACCTGCTGCAATAACTCCAGCTGGAATATCCTTTGTTACAACACTTCCTGCTCCAATCACACTACCTGCTCCTATGGTCACTCCACCAACCACTGTAACATTAGCTCCAAGCCACACATTCTCTTCTAGAGTAATAGGTGCACTTGTAAGTACCCTGCTTCTTTGCGATGGATGAACAGCATGACCAGAGCATGCCAGACATACACCTGGTCCAATAAATGCTCCAGCACCAATATTTATCGGTGAAGTATCAAGCATAATAACATTGTAATTGATAACAGCTAAACCATGGAAATGAATATTAAAGCCATAATCACAATGAAAACCATCACCTGGAAATGCAAGATGATGATACGAACCAAAGAGTTCTTTTAATATCTCTGTTCTTCTCTCACCATCTGTTTCAGTAAGTGTTGCAAGCTCCTTCTGGAGATCTCCAGCTTTCTTTTTTAGCTGCGGTGGATTATTAAATGGACTACAATGATATGGCTCCATAGAAGTCATTCGCGCCATTGCATCCTCGATACTTTGTGTATTCATATGAATATCTGACATATATGTACTCCTTTTTCTATATAAAGCTCCAACAATTCCTGCAAATCACTTCTTTGTATTTCACTAATCATCTATTTTACTTTTATCATTTACTTTTATTTTTTCTTAAAAAATGGACATCTTGTTTGTATGCACTGTTCGTTTTTCCCTGAATAATCGCACTGCATTTCTTCCCACTCGAGGAATACATTGTAATGCTGATTAATATATTCAATCCCATTCTTGAAAGCAATCATTGCATCGCGTTTACAGCATCTTGGTCCATTAATCGTGCCAAGCTCACCTATCGCACTAGCTGTAAACTGCATATGCTCACCCCAGGTTCCATCTGTTGATAAAGGGCCTGTACCATCAATTATAGCAAGGGCTGCGCCAACAGAAGTAATTGCTCCGCATATTCCCCACAGTCCACACATAGCACCTGGCATACGAAGTCCTTCCCCCTTTAGCCTCTCAAGCGACAGATCTAAATCAATATCACCACCAGCGTTTTTATATGCAACGAGTATACTTGCTCCATCTAATATGTGATGCTCTGGACCATGCATATTTACATAGTCATTCTTTGCTATATTTCTAAAAATCCTTACTGGACTAATTCCTGTCTCTTTTTTTATATCGCTAATAATCAATTCGCTTTTTTCTGCGATTGTCATAATAATCTCCATTCTTTTCTGTACTTTTTCTACCTGGTACCTAATTCCTTAAAAGAAAATCTTCACAGAGGTTCCTTCGCCAAGTCGACTTTCTAATTCTATCTTACCATTATGAAGCTCAACTATATGTTTTACAATGGCAAGGCCAAGTCCTGTTCCACCAGTTTCCCTAGATCTACTTTTATCAACACGATAAAATCTTTCGAATATTCTTTCTCTGTCTTCTTCTGGAATACCTATGCCTGTATCCTTCACCATGAGAACAGCTTTATTATCTAATTTTAATATTTCTACTTCAACTTTTCCACCTGCCACATTATATCTAATAGCATTTTGGATAAGATTGTCTAAAAGTTCAATGATCATTCCTCTATTAGACAAAACAGTAATATCCTGACCTGAAAGAGTAAGTGATACATTTTTCTTACTTGCATTATTCTGTAATAACTCCACACGTTCCCTGGCAATCTCATAGAGATTCTGCTTGGTAAAGTTTACACCTGCTTCACTATGGTCAAGCTCGGAAAGTCTTATAATATCATTGATAAGCACAACCAGTCTATCAGCATTTTTCTTAATATCACCTGCAAACTTCACCTGCTTATCGCTATCAACCATATTGTTCTCAATAAGCTCAGCATAGCCTGATATGGCTGTAAGCGGGGTCTTCAGCTCATGAGATACATTGGCTGTAAAATCCTGTCTATTCTTGGCTGCGGCAAGTATATCCTCATGCTGTTCACGTATACGCTCAATAAATGGAGATAACTCTTTGTATACAGACTCACTGGGTACATCATCTATATTTTCAGCCATTTCCTTTATAGGAACCATAAGCTGTTTTGTAAGCAGATGGCTAATAAAGACACAGATGATCATGATCAACAATATTACTATAAGCATGATTGGAAATATCTGCATGAATACACTACTAAGCGATCTTGCCTCTGTCGCCACACGAAGAACCGTACCATCGGATAAAAGAACTGCATGATAAAAGGTCTTCATATTCAGTGTATCAGACTCTCTTATTGATTCACCTCTTCCATTGGCAAATGCATCCATTACCTCTGGTCTGTTAAGATGATTACCCATAGTTCCTACCGAAACATCATTATCATACAAAACTGTACCATCCTCTGATATCCAGGTTATTCGAAGATCCTTTTCATCATATAAAGTACCTTCACTAGCAAATGCCGATACACCTGTGACTGCAAGTGCATTGGCTGTGATGCGAAGATCCTTTTTTACCTGCTCCTGAAAAAGGCTATAGCAAACAAATATTATAGATATCATCGTCATCGTCGCTGCAAGTATTGCAACAATGATAAGCCTTAAATTAATCTTCTGCTTCATTAAATGAAAGCTCCTTACTCCACTAAATATCCTACATTTCGTACTGTCTTAATATAATCACCAGCACTTCCTAGCTTCTGTCTAAGTGTCTTGATATGCATATCAACAGTTCTTGTCTCGCCTTCATAATCAACTCCCCATACGCGTTCCATGATCTGATCTCTCGACATAACACTTCCTTTGTTAATCATAAGATACTTCAGAAGCTCGTGCTCCTTAAATGTAAGAGTCACTTCTTTTCCTGCGACACTACAGCTATGACGAACATTATTAATCTCTATTTCATATAATGTAAGCACTTCATCCTGCTCGCTGGCAGTACGCCTAATAAGTGCTTTAACTCTTGATATCAGCTCCATAACAGAAAATGGTTTCTTCAGATAATCGTCGGCACCATCCTCTATGCCACGAACCAAATCCATCTCAGATGTCTTGGCAGTTACCATGATAACTGGAATCCTTTTGGTATCCACTCTTGACCTTAATTTTTTAATAATCTCATTACCACTTTCATCGGGCAGCATAACATCAAGTACGATTAAGTCTGGTAAAATATCCTGTAGCTTCTTATAAAAGTCCTTGGCATTTCCAAAAGCTAAAACATCGTGCCCACTGCTTTTTAATGCTACACATTCTATTTCCTGAATACTATCATCATCTTCCACTATATATATGAGAGCCATCTTAAGTCCTTCTTTCCTTATTTAGTCTATTTTCTTTATTCTTTTGTTTTTAGTTTTTTCGTTTTACTCTCTTCGTCTGACTTTTTAATTTTTTTATTGTCTTTATTATCTTTCTTATTTTTCTTTTCGATATTTTCCTGCTTATCTTTTATTTTCTCATGCTTTTCAGCCTTATCTTTCTTTACAGTATTTTTATCTGCTTTTTTATTATCAGTTTTTTCATCTGACTTTTCGCTGTCATCATTCTTTTCACCAAGGGAATATATTTCCGAATATTTCTTTACTTCATCATAAAACCACTTAGTCTGTTTTACATTGAGATCCAGGTATTCATGGGTATCAAAGTTTCCACTACTTACCTGAATCATACATACTGCTATGTTAGAACAATGATCCGATACTCGCTCAAGATTTGTGATGATATCTTCAAGTGCTATTCCTAACTCAATAGTACACTTCCCTGCCCGTAATCTGTCAATATGTCTTTGTCGCAGTTTTACATTTAATCCGTCTATTACTTCCTCTAATGGCTCAACACCTCTGGCCTTATCTAGGTCATCCTCTATAAATGCATCTACAGCTCTAGACACAATATCATGAACACCACTTACCAGAACAAGCAATTCCTTCTTGGCCTTATTAGAAAATTCCTGGTTTTGTGACTTCATTTCAGCAAGTGAATCGCAGAAATTAACTGCATGATCTGAGATACGTTCCAAATCGCTGATACAATGAAGTAATACTGATAAGGTTTTACTATCTTCATTAGATAGTGTCCTACTACTTAGCTTCACAAGATATGATCCAAGCATATCTTCATATGTATCTATCATAGACTCCATATCTCTAACATTTTTAGCCTTAGTCTCATCATACTCATCAAGTAACTCTAGAGATGCATGAATACAGTCCCTAGTCGTATATGCGATGGCCTTGGCTGCATTTTTAGCAAGACTACATGCAAATGCTGGTTGATTTAAGAATCTCTCGTCAAGAGCTGTAAATTCCATCGGTAGATTCTTTATAGTAGCTTCATCAGTTTTTCTTACTGACACCTCAGCTAACTTTACAAGGACGCCTGACAATGGGTACATCAGAATCGCGCAGCCAACATTGAAAATACTATGGATAACAGCTACGCCCATAGCACCTATAGAATCGCCTAAAAAGTCAAAGCGTACAAAAACATTTACCGTATAGAACACCACCATGAATATGATTGTTCCAAGTAAATTGAAATATAGGTGAATCATAGATGCGCGTCTCGCATTTTTATTCGCACCTACTGAAGAAAGAAGGGCGGTAACGCATGTACCTATATTCTGTCCCATAATAATTGGTATGGCTGTTCCATAAGAAACAGCTCCTGATAAACAAAGTGCCTGCAATATACCAACTGAAGCAGATGAACTCTGGATAACTGCTGTGAGAAGTGCGCCGACAACCATACCTAAAATAGGATTGGAAAACATAGTAAGCATACTGCAGAAGCGCTCATTATCAGCCAGCGGCTTTACCGCACCTGACATAGTCTCCATACCAAACATAAGAACTGCAAATCCAAGTAAAATATTACCTATGTTTTTCTTTTTGGAATCATTTTTTGCCGTCATATATAGGACTATTCCTATAAGCGCAAGAATAGGTGAAAATGAACTGGGCTTAAGAAGCTTTATTAAAAAGCTGGTGCCGGATATCCCAGTAAGAGAAAGAAGCCAAGAGGTAATAGTTGTACCTACATTGGCTCCCATAATAATTCCAACAGCTTGACTAAGCTGCATTATTCCTGAATTAACAAATCCCACAACCATAACTGTTGTAGCAGAAGAAGACTGAATAATAGCTGTGACAAATGCACCTAAAATAACAGCCTTCCATTTCTTCGATGTGAGATTTTCGAGTATAGTTTCAAGCTTACCACCCGATACACTCGTAAGACCATCACCCATTACGCTCATTCCATATAAGAATAAAGCTAATCCTCCAAGCATAGTAAATAATCCAAAAATGTCCATTTCATCACCTTTATTATTATAGATTTCATCTAGAAACTATCATTTTCATGTAAAATCTAAGGTGGTGTTATGTAAAATCTATGTAAAATCTCACTCTCGCTTGTCATCTAAAGAATACAAAACCCATTCTGCAATATTAGTTGCGTGATCACCAATTCGCTCTAAGTATTTGGCGATCATCAATATATCTAGACCTGCTTCGCCTTCTTTAGAATTCTCTGAGACAAGCTTAATTAACTCTTCCTTCACGTTAACAAATAGCGCATCCACTATATCATCATGGTCTATTACATCTTTTGCAACTTCTGCACTTTTCTCGGTGAATGCATCAATACTATGAATAAGCATGACTGTTGCTTCCGATGCCATAAGCTTTAATGTATCGAACTTGTCATTCATCTCATGCAAAGATAAAAACTCTGTCATCTCACTAATATCAACTGCGTGATCTCCGATTCTTTCCATATCAGTAACCATCTTCATGGCTGCTGTAATAAGGCGCAGATCTCTGGCCACTGGCTGCTGTTGAATCAGCAGACCAAAACAGATATTTTCTATCTCCCTTTGCATCTTGTCTATTTCATCATCAGCCTTAATAAGCTGATTGGCCTTTTCAGCGTTGCCATTAACTAGTGCATCTATGGCATCCTGTATATTTTTCTCGATTGCCTGCCCCATAAGAATAAGCTTCTCGTTGAGATTACTAAGCTGTTCATCAAATTTACTTCTCATATCATTAACCAAACCTTCCTGTTATATAGTCCTCGGTTCTCTTGTCCTGAGGATATGAGAATATATCTTTTGTATTTCCATATTCAACCATCTCCCCTACTAAAAAGAACGCTGTATTATCTGCTACTCTAGATGCCTGCTGCATATTATGAGTTACAACAACTATTGTGTATTTCTTTTTCAGTTCTTCCATCAGCTCTTCGATTTTTAGTGTAGATATTGGGTCAAGAGCTGAAGTAGGCTCGTCCATAAGAAGCACTGTTGGCTTTACAGCCAGGGCTCTCGCTATACAGATACGCTGCTGCTGACCACCTGATAATCCAAGGGCTGATTTTTTAAGTCTGTCCTTTACTTCATCGAATATTGCTGCTCCACGAAGACTCTCCTCTACAATCTGGTCTAGTGTATGTTTATCCTTTATACCATGGACTCTAGGACCATAAGCTATATTGTCATATATACTCATTGGAAATGGATTGGGCTGCTGAAATACCATACCTATCTTCTCTCTAAGAAGTGTTGTGTCCACACCGCTAGCATAGATGTCTTCGCCTTCAAAACATACATTGCCTTTTATCGTGACATTTTCTACCAAATCATTCATACGATTTAGAGTCTTAAGGAATGTGGATTTTCCACATCCACTAGGTCCAATAAATGCTGTTATCTTATTCTCATAAATATCCATTGATACATTTTTCAGCGCATGATTGGTTCCATAATATAGATTCAAATCTTTTACTGTAATAATTGCTTTTTCTTTCATCAATACTATACTTCCCTTCACTAACAGTACTTATTGTCAAATACGTGACACATCAAATTTCTTTGTGAGTGCCTTTGTTGCAATATTAATCGCCAAAACTATTACTAGTAGCACAACAGCTATTCCAAATGCTGAGCTAAAATCACCCTCACTTGTCGCTGATAAATACAGCTGAATCGTAAGTGTTCCACCTGACTGAAATATCTTGTCAAAAACACCAAGTAACCCCTTTGGAAGTAGTTTTGCTGATCCAGCTGTAAATAGCAGTGCTGCTGACTCGCCGACAATTCTTCCTATTGCTAAAATCACACCAGTGATAATTCCTGGCATAGCAGATGGAATTAAGATCGTACGAATCATATACCACTTTCCTGCTCCAAGCCCTATGGCTCCATTACGATATCCGACTGGCACAGTCTTTAGCGCTTCCTGTGTATTTCTGGTAATCAAAGGAAGTACCATAAGTATTAGTGTCAGTGAACCAGTTAAAATACTGTATCCAAGTCCTAACGTTTCTCCAAAAAACATCATTCCAAATAATCCAAAAATAATAGATGGAATACCCGATAGGACCTCGGTCGCAAACTCAATAGTCGATACAAATTTTCCTGCCTTAGCATACTCATTTAGATAAATAGCTGCACCTACTCCAATAGGAGTAGCTATAAGCATCGTCAATAAGATAATCAATAATGTGTTGACTATATTACCTGCTATACCAACAGTGCCTTTTCTTACAGATGTCACTGTAGTTAGAAACTGAGGTGTCACGCTTTTCAGGCCTTTAGACAAAACATAAATAATAATGAATGCTAAAAATAAAACAGCTACCAGAGAACATATAAATATTAATCCGTATAAGAAAAACTCACCTACTCGTATCTTTCTTTTAGTCATCGCCCTGTTCTCCCCTCTTCTTTAATCTCACAAGCATCAGGTTGATAACCATAACAAATATGTATAGTACAAGTCCTACTGTGAATAAAACCTGCCTATGAAGACCTGATGCATAGCTCATCTCACTGACAAGCTGTGTTGTTAAAAATCTTACTGAATTAAATGGAAGCGGGATATTAACTGCGCCACCAGCAACCATATTGATGGCCATCGCTTCTCCTAGCGCTCTACCAATTCCAAGTACCACGCCTGTCATAATTCCTGACTTCGCGGCTGGAATGACCACTTTAAATATGGTCTGCAGTTTACTTGCTCCAAGAGCAAGTGATGCATGACGAAGGCTATCTGGTACGGCTCTGATACTTGAGCAGCTTACATTAATCACGGTTGGTAAAATCATGATTGCTAATACAATGATTGCAGAAAGAAGATTGGCACCACCTGTAAACTGATGATTACTATCACCAGCAAATATTAGCTTTTCTGCCTTATACATAAGCGGATTTAGTACCATAAGTCCAATAAGACCGTAGATTACAGATGGAATCGCAGCAAGTAACTCTACTGCTGACGATAACACCTTGGATAAACGTCTACCCATCTTAGAACCACTTGTTATATCTGTTAAAAATACGGCTGTCAGAAGTCCTACTGGCACACCGATTAATATTGCACCAAATGTTCCTACTATTGAAGAAAGAATAATATATGCAATTCCAAAATGTGCTTCAGATGCTGTTGGCTTCCACACTGTTCCAAATAACAAATCAGGAGCACCTACCTTCGCAATTGCAGGTGCCCCCTTTAGAAACATGTAAAGTGTAATCGCAAGCACCGAAACCACCGCAACAATAGCTGTAATTAGAAATATGAGATGTGCTATTTTTTCCTTTGGTTTAGTCATAGTGCCTCCAATTGATTAGTTAGGAATAATAAGACCTACAGACTTAATAATTTCCTGACCTTCTGTTGATCCGATATAGTCAAACCATGTCTTAACTAAATCACTCTGGTCACTTACTGCGCCCTTTGTAGCCATTACGAAAGGTCTCTGTAAAGCATAGGTACCATTAAGAATATTGGCTTCTGAAGCCTCTACTCCATTAATCTTCTCAGCGATAACTGAATCATCTACTACGTCGAGTGAAACATATCCAATTGCACCTGGTGTAGAAGCTACCTTGGCAAGAACTGCACCTGTAGAATCAAGTTCCTGTGCATACTTACATTCATCCTTAATGCCACCAAGTTCCTCAAATGCATCTCTTGTACCTGAGCCACTCTCTCGTCCGATTACTACGATGGCTTCATCGTTACCACCAAGCTCTGACCAGTTAGTAATCTCACCCTTGTAGATACTTGCAAGCTCGTCTGATGAAAGGTCTGTTACTGCATTGTCCTTATCAGTAATAACAGCAATTCCGTCAAGAGCAATTACATTCTCAGTTGCACCATTTGCTGCCTCTTCATCCTTGACATGACGAGATGCATTACCGATATCAACACTACCAGCATTAAGCGACTCAAGACCAGCACCTGAACCTGTATACTCTGTAGTAACTGTGATGCTAGGATACTTTTCCATAAAGCCTTCCATTAATGCTTCACAAACCTTTTCCATAGATGTCGAACCAGCAAGTGATATTGTTCCTGAAAGACTTGTATCTGGAGCTGCAACTTCCGCAACTGTACTTGCATCACCTGTAGTGCCAGAAGTACCTGTTGTTCCTGCTGACTCGCTATTACCACATCCTACCAGGCCCATAATACCAAGGCTTCCTGCCAATACTAAGGTCATCAATTTTGTGATTCTCTTTTTCATAATTTCCTCTCTTTCTAACATAAAAAAATGTCTCTTGTTTTTCTTAATCACAAGAGACATTCTATGTATGCTATGTAAAATTCATTACCATAGTTATGTAATTGTTTAGTAAAATCTATAAGATTTTTCTTCCGTTCGCGCTGAGCTTGAATTTCATACCAAGTATCTCAGATGCTGCCCTGCACATAAGCATTCTTCCAAGGAAAATATCAAAGTAGTCATACATACTACAAATCTTTTCATCGACCTGAAGATTTAATGAAATAGTCTTCTTATCCTTATCTACTCGAAGCTTCGAACTTGTAACAGCATAATTTACTTTATCGTGGATATCGAACTCTGATTTATTCTTTTCATTCACTCTATCTCTACGAACATCCGACTTATCCGCTATAATAAGCGCTGCTGATATTACATCGTTCGCACCGCCTGTTGACTCATCGTGATGTCCTATAGCGGACATAATGTTTACCCTATCTTCTATACTAATATCCATACCTCGAAGTATTTCGCCCGCTATAATCGCTCCATACTCTGCATGATGTGATCTATTAATAGCATTTCCTATATCATGCAAATATCCTGCAATTTTCACTAACTCAACTGTATGCTTATCGTATTTTAAGTCTTCTAGAATTCCTGCTGCCCTTTTTGCAACTAATTCACAATGAACATTGGAATGATCTGTATATCCAAGTGTCTTAAGATTTTTATTACCTTTATCAAGTAAGGCTATGACTTCCTCGTTGTTTTTTATATCCTTAAAATTCATGGTCTCGCTCCTTTCTACTGCCTATAAAGAAAGACGAACCCACCAAGGTAACCTATACAAAAGCCCGGATATCCCACAAAACATATGGCACATTCGATAGAATCAAATGCAAAATTTCTAAGTATCATCCATAGCACAAAACCAAGTATTCCAAAGACAATACAGTTTAGTGTTAGAAATAATTTTGTTTTCCATTCATATGAGTGCTCTTTACCGTTAATCCAGTTCCAAAGTATATTCATATTCTTTCTCCTTTGGAGTAAAAGGATAATAGGGTTATGTAAAATCTACTATCAGTTTTAAGTAAAATCTATGTAATATCTATGAATTAATTGCCTCGATAAGACTACTAAGTGCTGTCTCAAATTTAACGCCATACCAATGTGATTTATCATCTAATGTGTTTTCTATACATTCTACAACATAGTCAGCTGCTATTTGGGCTGATGCAAGTATAGACTTATTTTTCATTAAAGCACCAACAAATGCCGAAGCATAAATATCGCCAGTACCGTGAAAACTTTGTCCAATACGCTTATGATTATAGTGATATTTGTTGCCGCCACACAGAACTGAAACTCCTGTCTCACCAGTTGCAAAACCAACACCTGTTAACACAACATCCACGCCAAATTTCTTGTGCAAGTCACACATAATAGCATCTACTATTTCCACTGTTACATTCTCAGGATAAGAGATTCCAAGTAGAAAACATGCTTCAGTAATATTGGGAAGGATCAAATCAGCCTTTTCACAAAGCGTTCTCATAGCTTCAACATATTTTTCATCGAATCCATAATAAAGCTTTCCGTTATCTCCCATGGCTGGGTCAACAATAAGCTTCGAATCCTCTGCTAAAAGATTTTCAGCAATTTCCTTCACGTAATTTACATCATCGCAGTTCCCTAGATAACCTGTATAAATTGCGTCAAACATAATGTTTTCACTTTTCCAATGCTTAATTATTCCAGGTATATCCTCACACAAATCTCTAAATGTAAAATTCTTAAAACCACCCGTATGTGTTGATAAAACAGCTGTTGGAAGTATACTTGTCTCGACTCCACATGCTGAAAGAATTGGAAGCGCAACAGTAATTGAGCACTGTCCAACACATGAAATATCCTGAATTGTTAATATTCTTTTATACATATAAACTCCTATTCCTATTGGGGTGTAGTCCCCAAAATATCAATCTCCAAAATTAATACCGATTAATTTTGCCTCTTTTATCATTGAGCTTTCACTCGAAACCAGTTTCAATTTGCCAGCGACTTCTCCTAATGGCACTCTGATAATTTCATCATTTCGAATACCAATCATAACTCCATATTCCTTATCCAAAATACTTTCAGCTGCACCAGCACCCAGTCTAGAGGATAATACTCTGTCATAAGGACACGGACTTCCACCTCTTTGCATGTGACCAGGAAGTGTAACGCGCACTTCATGTCCTGTTATATTTTCTATCTCTTTGCCAATTTCATATGCAACAGACGCGAAAATTCTATTTTTCACTTTTTCCTTATACTCTTTTTTAGAAAGAAGTGCATCTTCCTTGGAAATTGCTCCTTCCGCCACTGCAATAATTGAAAACCTTTTTCCCTGTTTCTCTCTATTCACTAATGCTTTGCATACTGAGTTAATATCATACGGAATCTCTGGTAATAATATAACATCCGCTCCACTTGCAATGCCTGAATGCAATGTTAACCATCCAGTTTTGTGTCCCATTATCTCTACAATGAATACACGTCCATGAGAGGATGCTGTTGTATGAATACTGTCAATAACATTGGTTGCTATATCCACCGCACTTTGAAAACCAAATGTCATATCTGTTCCCCAAATATCATTGTCAATTGTTTTAGGAAGCGTAATAATATTTAGCCCTTCCTCCGATAATAGATTAGCTGTTTTGTGACTTCCATTACCACCTAGTACAACGAGACAGTCAAGCTTTAGTTTTTTATAATTATTTTTCATAGCCTTGACTTTATCTAATCCATTTTCATCTGGAACTCGTATGTCTTTAAATGGCTGCCTCGATGTCCCAAGAATAGTTCCACCTTCTGTAAGAATTCCTGAAAAATCATGAAGACTCATCTTATGATAGATTCCATAAATTAGTCCCTTGTATCCTTCTTCAAAGCCTATTATCTCGACATTTTCTATCTTATTGTATAAAACTTTCGCGACACCTCTCATAGTAGCGTTCAAGCTTTGACAATCACCTCCACTCGTAAGCATACCAATTCTTAGCATGAAATATTCCTCCTATATAATCTTTCTCTTCTTAAAAATAATGATAATAATTGCAACTACAATTAAACTTAGCGCTATAACACATGGATAACCATTTTTTAACTCTGGCATATTTTCAAAGTTCATTCCATACCATCCTGTAATTAACGTTAACGGAAAAAATATGGTAGACACTATCGTAAGAAATTCCATATTCTTATTCTGCGCTTCTGACACCTTCTGGTTGTATGTATCTCTAACCTGACTCATATAATCTAATAAATGAAGGCTTCTATTCATAAGTCGATCTGCTCTGTCAGATATTGTTCCAAAATATTTCAGATTTTTCTTTGAGAAAAAGCGATTTTCATCTTCTTCTAACTGCTTACCTAGATCACATAACTCGTCATAATACTCTCTTAGAGTAAGCAGTTGTTTTCTAAGCAACGCAGATTGTTCTTTATATTTTTGAAATTCATTGGCCGTAACCTCTTCATCCAAAACCATAATTTGACGCTCATACCCAGTGAGTATTTCAAGATCTCTACTTATGATTCCTGTTATGAAGTTATATAAAAATCGCTCTCTAGTCTGTCCCTGCTTCGTCCGGTTTAGCCTTATCCTTCTAATCTGTTTCATGGAAAATCCAGTATTATCAACAATAACTATATTTTTACTATTAACAAAAAACTGAATCTTATATTTACTTCCGCATACATCGGATAATCTTGGGATACACAAAGTCCCAGCAAGACATTCCTGCTGGGACTCTATTTTGCAAAACTGAATTGAATTAAGGTCTAATTCACCATCATAAACAATAGTTGCATTTGCAGTCATTTCTTCAATTTCTTTGCTACTGCCAACAAAAATGTATCCCTCATTTGTCTCTTCATTATTAACTTCAGTAACTTCTTCTAATGTGATTCCAAATGAGAAAATATTCATGCTTTATCACCAGCCATTTTATATGCTCTCTCGTAAAACACTTCCTGTGAATTAACTGGTGATTTATGAATTTTTCTGCTGTTATATTTACCGCTAGAATCCTGCTCTTTACCCTTTTCATCATCAGTAAATTGCAAATCGAACATTTCTACTATTCGATTCCTAATATCTTCATCTAATATCGGCACTGCAACTTCTACACGTCTAATAGTATTTCTAGTCATAAAGTCAGCTGAAGCAATATATAACTCGCGGTCACTTCCAGCACCAAATATGTATATACGGGAATGCTCTAAGAATCGTCCAACGATACTCACAACTCGTATATTGTCGGTATAACCTGTTACCCCTGGCTTTAGGCAGCAGATTCCTCTTATGATAAGTTCAACTTTTACGCCAGCTTTACTAGCTTCTACAAGTTTCTCAATCAAAACCTTATCCGTTAGTGAATTAATCTTGATGCCAATATATCCTTCGCTACCCTTTGCTATCTCTTTATCAATATGCTCTACTATCTTGTTCTGTAAACACTTTGGAGCCACCATTAGGTACTCAGTCTGATCAACTGTCTCACCTTTTTGAAGTGCAGCAAATACACCTGCTGCTTCTGCTCCAATATTTTGATTGGCTGTCATTATAGATAAATCAGTATATAACCTTGCAGTCTTTTCATTATAATTACCTGTACCAATCTGAGTAATATAGCTCTGCTCCATATTTTCATTCATTCTGGTAATAAGGCATAACTTGGAGTGAACCTTATAATCGCCAAGTCCATATAAAATCTGGCATCCTGCTTCTTCAAGTCGCTTTGACATCTCTATATTATTGGCCTCGTCAAAGCGTGCTCTGAGCTCTACAAGAACAACTACTTCCTTGCCATTTTCAGCTGCTTCAATTAATGATTCAACTATCTGACTTCTTTCAGCCACGCGGTAAAGCGTCATTTTTATAGATACGACGCTTTCATCCTGCGCTGCCTCTTCAAGCAGCTTTAGGAAAGGCTTCATAGACTCATATGGATATGATAATAGAATGTCTTTCTTCTCTATCTGTTCCATCATATTAAGTTTCGTATCTACAAATGCCGAATTTCTTGGTGATCTTCTTTCATAGAAGAGTTCATTCTTTTCTTTCAGATAGCTTTGAAGTGTAAATACAAACGACAAATCGAGCGGAGTTCCTACATCAATAAAATGTTTCATCCCAACCTCAAGATAGTTTGACAATTCTTTCTTGGCCTTATCATTTATTTTTCGACTTAGCTCTACACGAACAGGTGTTAACTTAGTTCTTTTTTTGATGAGTTTCTCCATTACATTTCTGTAATCCATGTCCTCGTCATACATCTCATTGGCATCAATATCCGCATTACGTGTTACTCTCATAATAGATTTCTCACGTATTGTATATTTAGAATATAATTTCGAAATAAAATGAAGAATCAGCTCTTCAGAAAGCATAAATGTTCCCGGCCTGGTTGGTATCTCTATAAGTCTTTTAAATACCGAGTTTTTACATGGAACTATTCCAATCTTACTCTTTCCTTTTGCTGTTGATAATAGAACTATTGCGTATAGCTCTTTATTAGTTAAAAATGGAAATGGATGCTGTTTTCCAATAATCATTGGTGATAAGAACGGCGCAATATGAGCATCAAAATAGTTTTCAAGGAACTTTCCTTCTTCTTCTGATAGTTTATTGAAATTGATAATTCTAACTCCATGTGGCTCAAGTTCACCCATAAGCTGCTCAAAAGTTTTGGCCTTTTTCTCTTCTAATAATTTGACTTCATCCAAAATAGCTACAACCTGATCATCACTGGACATTCCTGTTTTGTTTTCACATATCTTCTCATTAGAATTCATCTGTGTCATAAGAGTTCCGACACGCACCATAAAGAATTCATCCAGATTTGTTTGAAATATAGAAGCAAATGTTAATCTTTCTGCTAATGGGACTCTAGGGTTCCCTGCTTCAGAAAGTACTCTGTCATTAAAAGACAGCCATGATAACTCTCTGTTTGTATAATATAAATTTGTATTTTTACTTTTCTTACCGTCCGCCATTATCTTTTCTCCTTTACAAATGATATTCTTAATATTCAGTAAATATTCTTTTATCACACTGAAAAATGTCATACTGCTACCTATAAGACATCTTCTTCATTGTCTAGTAGAAGACCCAAGCCATTACTTGAAATCGCCATATCGACAAGATTCACACAACTGTTTCCCATTCTGTCAATATCATGCAAGATGCCGTTATACATGGCTGTCAGTTTGGCACTACATTTCTTCTTTCCTACTCTTTCAATATGTGCCTGACGCATCTTATCATCTAAAAGTAATACCTCATCCTTTTTCTTTTGCACATTCTTCATGTGTGTAGAATTACCAGATGCCAAAGTGTCCATTGCATATTCATACATATCATGGATAAGTTTTACTGACTTCTTTAAATCCTTTGTTGCTTCTTTTGAAAGCTTCACATTCGATGTTTCAGGTTCGATAATGGATTCCGTTATTTCTTTGCAAAGCTCTCCGATTCTATCTACATCGCACAAGATGTACATTAGTCTGGTGGACTCGCCTGCTTGTTCCTCCGTCATAACACCCTCTGAAAACATAGTATTAAGATAATCATTTATACTTGCATATAACTCTTTTACAGCACTTCCATCTTTTTCAATTTCTTTTAACAAAAGTGCTTCATTCTTTTCTGATAGTTCATATACTTTTGAAAGCATTTCTTCTACCATCTGGCCGCACCTAAGTACTTCCTTGGACACAAGATGAAGTGCCGCAGCTGGCTGGTTTATAATTTTGCCGTCTAAAAATCTGGTAGCTCCAGGTAATAAAACATATTCGTCTTTCTTATCAGGTATTATTTTCATTACTATTTTTACCAGTATTGCAATAAGTGGTAACCAGATAAGAGTCATCGTAATGTTAAAACCTGTATGTGCATTCGCTATTTGTCTTGATATAACATCAACTTCATTTCCCTTTGGCGAAAGATACTGTATGAGAGATGCATAAGGCTTTACAAACCATATAAATAGCAGGGCTCCTGATATATTAAAAACGCTGTGTGCAACAGCTGTTCGCTTGGCATCTTTACTCTGCCCAACTGATGCCAGGATAGCTGTAATAGTAGTACCAATGTTATCACCAAGAAGTATCGGGATAGCGCCTGCAAGACCTATAATACTTGTAACACCATCGCTTCCTGCCTGTGATGCAAAGTTCTGTAAAACAGCTATTGTGGCACTAGAGCTCTGAACAACAAGTGTCATAAGAGTACCGAGCACAACGCCGAGGATTGGATAGCCTGCCACTTTTCCAATCAAATCGGTAAAAATAGGACTAGAGGCTAGAGGTTTCATTACACTTCCCATAGTTTCTATTCCTTCGAATAGTAAGCCAAATGCAAAAATAGTCTGACCTATATTCTTAACTTTTTCTTTCTTGGAGATAAAGGAAATCAAAAATCCAATTGCGATAAATAGATAAATATAGTCTGAAATCTTAAAGGCAATAATCTGTGCTGTCATGGTTGTACCAATATTAGCACCTAGTATAATCGAGATTGCCTGTGGCAAAGACATAAGACCTGCACTTACAAATCCAATGGCCATAACAGTTGTGGCGGAACTACTTTGCAATACAGCAGTTGTAAGGGCACCGGCTAGAACACCCAAAATAGGATTTTTTGTTAAAAGCGAAAGAATCTTTTTCATCTTCTCGCCTGCGGCCTTTTGCAGGCATTCACTCATCATATTCATTCCAAATATGAATATCGCCAAACCACCAAACAGACCAAATAATATTTTCACTGTGTCATTCATAAAATTGTCCTCTCAAAAATAATTCTCACTTGCAGAATACAGAGACAATGTAAAATCCATGACACAATTGATGTAAGTTTTATGTAAAAAAATAAAAAAAATAGATGTCAGAAACATCTACTTCTATACCATCCATATTACAAATATATTTTCTTACCTTGTTTGGGAATATGCTCCCATTCTGGCTATCAGCTTCTGCTCCTCGTCACCTTCCGCATGAATAATCATCTTAATAGGCTTCGTAAGATCGAGACTGAAAATGCCAAGTATCGATTTTGCATCTACCATATGATGTCCACTTATAAGATCTATATCACATGTAAATTCCGATACTGTCTTAACAAAATTCTTTACTCTCTCAATAGTAGTTAAATATACAACCATAGCTCATTCCTCCTCTTCTTTCACTTTAGATAAAGTATGTTTACTTATACTTATAAATCTCCCTGTATCTACAGTCTTAATATTAGAGGGGGAATGTAAAATGCATTAGCATACAAATGCATAACCTATGTAAAATATTATTTAGTCCTCTTTATTGATTCCAATTTTCTCATAAATCTGTTCTATAAAATCAGATTTATAGGAGATATATCCATCCATATCATATGGATATTTTATGGCACCTTCTGTTTTTACTTTGCCATATTCCGCTACTGCCTCGGGATGCTTTCTCAAATAATCCCTAAAGCCTATATGCCTACTAAGCTCAGATGCATCCTTTGCGCATACATATAAGTGATGCTTTCTTAGATGCTCTTTACCCTGATACTTAAAGGCTTCGCGCCCCGGAATCCCTTGATCACCTTCGTGAGTATAACCTATTTTTTTAAGTGCAATAATCACATCACCTAATAGCTCTGCATTTTGAATTACCACATCAATATCTATAATCGGTTTCGCAGATAATCCTTCTACAGAAGTACTTCCTACATGTTCGATACTTAACGTCAAATCACCAAGTGCGTCTTCAAGTTCTGATTTTATATTTTGAAAATCCTGTTTCCAGGCTATATTGTATGGTTCAACCACGACATGTTTTTTCGACATTTTATTAATTCCTTATACTTACAATCCTTTGCTCATAAACATTTCCATAGGCTGCTCGAAGCCGGGAATATCTACAGTAAATCCACCACAGTCTTTATATCCAAGTTTTCTATAAAAATGCTGAGCCTCTTCATCAACCTGGGTAGAAGTCATGACCATTCCATAGCCCTGCTTCTTCATATCTTCTTCCCAAAACTGCATCAGTGTACGTCCATAGCCATTTTTCTGCTGAGACCAATCCACGAACAGCATAGTGCAAAAAGGCGTGTTATCCCAAAACAGATTATATCTGAGTAGCCCAATCGCTATGCCATCGTTAAGCAATACATATCCTTGTTTGTCTCGTACTTTCTTATAAAATTCAACTTCCGGCAAGTGTTTATCTAAGCTATACCAGAATTCCTTATCGCAATCTTCTACATATTTTATCTCTAACATGATTTTTTCTCCTTCTCAA
>JAZRXF010000032.1:0-5105 GCA_045600085.1 Lachnospiraceae bacterium | reverse complement strand
CAGGAAGCTATAATAAACATAGATATAGAGTGTGGAAGGAAGAAGACAATATAAAAGTATGCTTATATCCTGACATATTTTGCTTTGACAAAACGAATGAAGATGATAAGATATACAAGGAGTTTCCATTTGATCAGGATGGACTTAATGCAGCCATGGAATATATAGAACTTGAGGTTGCAAAATAATTTTTTGTTGTATTGGAGCAATTATGAAATCGTTAAAAGGTAAAATTATCGGTTTGGTAATATTCAGTTTTGCTGTATTTATTATATTATCAGTATTTGTTAGTTATATATTTTATTCACAGGCAATAGGGTATAGTAATTCAATTACAATTCAAGATACTAGAACACAGTTCTTTGTAATTTTTATTGGTGGTGAGATAATAATTGGCTTACTTCTTTTGCTTATAATAGGTGTTTTACTTGATATGATGCTTTTTAAGCCACTAAAAGCAATTAATGAGGCAGTAACTGATATTGATTATACAAAGCTTGAGAATAAGGACAATAAAGCAGGAAATAGTGAAAACTATGAAGATAGTCTTAAAAGCTTATATATTAATTCTAATGATGAGATAGAAGACTTATGTAATAATATTAAAAAGATGCATGCTGCTGCCAATGATTTTATTGATGGAATGCATGAGCTTGATTGGGATGCTGAGCATGACAGCATGACTCTTCTTTATAATAAAAAGAAGTTTGATAAGCGTAAAAAATCTGTATATCCATATGTAGATAAGATTTATATTGCTTGTCTTGATATTATTAATCTTAGTGTTGTTAATACTAGATTATCGGTTGAGGCCGGAGATAGTATTATTTCCAAGGTGGGAAGAGAGCTTCGCAGAATTTCGTCTGATAGTATTCATTGCTATAGACTTGAAGAAGATAATTTCCTTATTGTTATGTTTGGTTTTAAGGAAGAAGAGGCTGTCAATCTTATAAATCAGTGGAATGAAAGAGTAGGACGTCTTAACCGTGCAACAGACAATTTTGATTGTAGCATAGTATGGGGCGGCAGCTATGGCGAGAATGATATCAATGTTGATGAGATATTCAAGAGAGCTGATGCTGAGATGTATTGCCAAAAAATGATAGTAAAGAAAGAACTTACAGGTATCAATTAATATTTCTAGAGTATATAAAAAGGTCCGATTCAATTCGGACCTTTTTTATTTGCTCATTGAAATATTGTTAGCTTGATTTTTCCATGTTTTTATTGGCAGTAGAAAGCATAAGCTTGATACGGTTGAGCTGATTTACTTCACTGGCACCAGGATCATAATCGATAGCTACAATATTGGCCTTAGGATATTTCTTCCTAATGGCTTTGATAACACCCTTACCTACAACATGGTTTGGTAAACATCCAAAAGGCTGTGTACAGACTATGTTTTCTGTACCCTGATGGATTAATTCAAGCATTTCACCTGTAAGGAACCATCCTTCACCAGTCTGGTTACCTATAGAAACAATATCCTTGGCGTATTTTACAAGCTCATAGATGTTAGACTGCTCCTCAAAATGCTTTGATTTTTTGAAAGCCTTGCTTGAACAGCTTCTCATAAAGTTCATACCAGTAATACCAAGTTTACTAACTCTGGCAGCCTTTTTGCTTGTGCCAAGATGCTCAGCTTTATAAATCTGGTTATAAAAGCAGTAGTACATAAAGTCGAGAAGATCAGGTACGACAGCTTCTGCGCCTTCACTTTCGAGAAGATTAACAAGATAATTGTTGGCTGCAGGAGCAAACTTAACAAGAATCTCTCCAACAATACCAACTCTTGGTTTTCTAGTCTCGTCGATTGGAATAACATCGAACTCTTTGATCATATCACGACACATCTTTTGGTATGTAAAGAAGTTCTGGTGTTTAGCCAAAAGGAATTTATTACATTTTTCAAGCCATTTCTGATGAACAGCTTCTACTTCACCTTTGTTCAATTCATAAGGACGCATTCTATATACACATCTCATGAATATATCGCCAAATAGGGCTGCATATAATACTCGGATAAGTAGTTTAGCGTCTAGCTTGAAACCTTCATTTTTCTCAAGGCCGCTAAGATTAAGTGAGATAACTGGTATATGACCGTAACCAGCTTTCTCAAGGGCTCTACGAATAAATCCAACATAGTTGGTTGCACGGCAACCACCACCAGTCTGAGTCATCATAAGAGCAAGATGATCTGTATCATATTCACCAGACTGAACAGCTTCTATTAATTGACCTACTACGCAAAGTGATGGATAGCAGGCATCATTATTAACATATTTTAGTCCTACATCGACAGAATGCTTATTGTCGTTGGTTAATACCTTGAAGTTATATCCAACCGAACGGAATGCGGTCTCTAGCATATCGAAATGGATAGGAGACATCTGTGGACATAAAATTGTATATGTTTCACGCATTTCACTGGTGAATTCACGTCTGTTGTAATTGGCAGGACGTATAGTTCTTGTTTTGCCCTTTCTTTCCTTGACCTCGAGAGCAGCGAAAAGAGAACGAACACGTATTCTTGCTGCGCCAAGATTGTTAACTTCGTCTATTTTGAGGCATGTATATATTTTGTCTGAACCAGATAAAATATCATTAACCTGATCAGTTGTAACAGCATCAAGTCCACAGCCGAATGAATTGAGCTGTATAAGATCAAGGTCATCTCTAGTTTTAACATAGCTTGCTGCTGCATATAGTCTAGAGTGATACATCCATTGGTCTGAAACGATAAGTGGACGCTCAGGCTTGGCAAGATGAGATACTGAATCCTCAGTAAGTACTGCGACGTCATAGGAGTTAATAAGCTCAGGTATACCATGATTGATTTCAGGATCAATATGATATGGACGGCCGGCAAGAACGATACCACGTCTACCTGTTTCTTCCATATATTTCAGAACTTCTTCGCCCTTCTTTTTCATATCATTACGAGCGCTTTCAAGTTCTTTCCAAGCTTTGTTTATTGCATCCATTACGAGGTTAGAAGGAATCTCACTGAACTCTTCGAGAAGAATCTGGCTAATAGTATCAATATTCTTGAAACTCATAAATGGATTGTGGAAGCGAATATCTCCACGTCCTATTTCTTCAATATTATTTTTGATGTTTTCTGAATAAGAAGTAACTATAGGGCAATTGTAATGATCTGGTGACTCTTCAAATTCTTTTCTTTCATAGAAAAGAGCAGGATAGAAGATATAATCTATGCCATTATTGATAAGCCACTGTACATGACCATGAGCAAGCTTTGCAGGATAACATTCTGACTCACTTGGGATAGACTCTATACCAAGTTCATATATTTTACGATTAGAAATAGGCGATACTACAACTTCGTATTTAAGTTCGTTAAAGAATGTGAACCAGAAAGGATAATTCTCGTACATGTTGAGTACTCTAGGGATACCAACTTTACCTCTTATAGCTTCATCTGCTGGAAGAGGAGTGTAATCAAAATATCTCTTAAGTTTGTACTCAAAAAGATTAGGTATATTGTTAGCATTTTTCTGCTTACCAATACCTTTTTCACATCGGTTACCAGAAATGTACTGACGACCATCACAGAATTTATTAATAGTAAGTCTACAGTTATTTGTACAGCCTTTACATTTGGCCATCGATGTAGTGAACGAAAAGTTTTTGAGCTCCTCAAAACTAATCATTGTTGTTTCATAGCCCTTTGTAAAATTTTCTCTTGCATAAAGAGCAGCTCCGAAGGCACCCATAATACCTGCGATATCAGGACGGATAGCTTCGCAACCAGCAATTTCTTCAAAAGAACGAAGAACTGCGTCATTGTAGAAAGTACCACCCTGAACTACGATATTTTTACCGAGTTCTTCAGCACTACTAACCTTAATAACTTTAAATAAGGCATTCTTTATAACAGAATAAGCAAGTCCTGCTGAAATATCAGCAACTGTAGCACCTTCTTTTTGAGCCTGTTTTACCTTAGAATTCATGAATACTGTACATCTGGTTCCAAGATCGATAGGGTGAGGGGCGTATAGAGCTTCTTTAGCAAAATCAATAACAGAGTAGTTGAGGGACTTTGCAAAGGTCTCAATGAATGAACCACATCCTGAAGAGCATGCTTCGTTGAGCTGTACAGAATCAACTGACTGATTCTTTATCTTGATACACTTCATATCCTGACCACCTATATCAAGAATACAGTCAACATCAGGATTAAAGAATGCAGCTGCATAATAATGAGCAACAGTTTCAACTTGTCCATCATCAAGCTTAAATGCAGCTTTCATAAGTGCTTCTCCGTAACCAGTCGAACACGAGCGAACGATCTTAGCATCCTTTGGAAGCTTAGTAAATATATCCTTAAGAGCTCCAATAGCAGTCTCAAGTGGGTTACCATTATTATTAGAATAGAACGAATAGAGAAGCTTTCCTTCCTCTGAAGCTAGAGCAATTTTAGTTGTTGTAGAACCAGCATCAATACCGAGGAAGCAGTTGCCGTGATAATCTTCAATAGGGAAAGTATCTACATGGTGTTTTTCATGACGTTTTACAAATTCATCATAATATGCCTCGTTTTCGAACAAAGGCTCCATACGCTCAACCTCGAATTCCATATGGATTTCACCAGATAAGCGACCTATCATATCCTCCATGGATACTAATTTTTCTTTCTTTGCATTAAGAGCTGCACCTATGGCAGCGAAAAGATGAGAGTTATCGGTATCGATAATATGCTCATCATCAAGTTTAAGAGTACGAATAAATGCCTTCTTGAGTTCTGGTAAGAAATGAAGAGGACCACCTAGAAAAGCAACATGTCCTCGGATTGGCTTACCACATGCAAGACCAGAGATTGTCTGATTAACTACAGCCTGGAATATAGATGCAGCGAGGTCTTCCCTGGTTGCACCATCATTGATAAGTGGCTGGATATCTGTCTTAGCGAATACACCACATCTGGCAGCTATTGTATAAAGTGACTTATAATCTTTAGCATACTCATTAAGTCCTGTTGCATCAGTCTGAAGAAGAGAGGCCATTTGGTCAATAAAAGAACCTGTACCACCTGCACAGATACCATTCATACGCTGCTCAACGCTACCATTTTCAAAATAAAT
>JAZRXF010000031.1:0-5583 GCA_045600085.1 Lachnospiraceae bacterium | reverse complement strand
CAGAGCTAAAAGAGAAGCTCTTTAGAGCTGGCAGGGACCGCAGTGCGGAAGGCGGCCTTTTCAGAGCCTCTTTAGAGGCAAGCAGGAAACAGCGGCTTATAGCCGCAGAGCAAACCACCAGCTAAGCTGGTGGTTATGATTCATTTATTCAAGTATAAAACTTTTAATCTTCTATCCTCGTCCCGAGAAGCCAAGGATTGCTATACTTGTGAGTATCATAATAACACCAACAACTCGGTTGAGTGTTTTTGCGGATGCCTTATTGGCAATATGCGCTGCTATTCTTGCCCATATAAGCGTAAATACTACGCAAAACATCATACTTGTAATATCTGGAATCCCACCAATAACAAAATGACTGATTCCGCCTGTAAGAGCTGTAAACGCCATAATAAAAACGCTTGTACCAACAGCCATATGCATCTGATAACCCAGGAATGATGTTAGAACAAAGAGCATCATCATACCACCACCAGCGCCAACAAATCCACATATAAATCCAATCAGTACGCCACCTATAATCGATTTAATCAATCGCTCCTTAGGGGATATTGCTGCCATCTGTTCTTTGGTTGTATTAACCGGCTTTAATATAAAACGTAGGCCTAAGAAAATCAATGCTATCTGCATCGTGTTTCCCATTGCTCTTTCTGGAAGGAAGCTCGCAACAATACTTCCAATTATAGTGACAATCAGTACGCTAAGCATCATTGGAAGACTGTTCTTTACATCAAGGTTACCATTCTTTTTATATGTATATGCACTCACTGCGCTTGCAAGCACATCGCTTATAAGGCCGATTCCTACCGCCTCATATGGAGGTATACCTAGAAATGCCACTAATATTGGTCCTACTACTGCTGCCGCACTCATACCGGCGAATCCAGTTCCAAGCCCTGCACCTGCGCCTGCCATAAAGCATATAAATATTTTGAACATTAACTCCATGTTCTCTCCTCCCAAAAAAATATATAACCCTATTGATAATTTCATTTCACATAATAACTATTATAGTATACATCCAATATATAAACAAAACCTGAAAAAAGCACCGCCAAGAAGCAATTACATATGACTAATTGTTATTAATCAAAATAAAAAAATGGATGTCTCATATAAAGCAATGAGACATCCATTATACCCCAAATGATTATTAAATATATATCGCCTGGCCAACATGTATAAGGTTAATGTTCTTAATTTGAGGATTCTTCATTTTCAAATCAAAAACTGTTAATCCGTGTTGTCTAGCAATTTTATATAAAGAATCTCCAGGTCTTGCGATGTATATACCTGTTATAACTCCCATAGTTGCCACTCCATCATAAGATGCAAATGGCAAAGAAATTCCCTGCACAAATATATTAGTTGTAGGGTAAAGGGCTGCAAGATAAAGAGGTCCATAATATGGAATATTATCATTCATAGCTGTTCCAGCATTAATAATGATATCATACTCCACACCATTATAATTGTACTGCATACGAAGGGATATTGTCTTTTTATTAAGTAGCGCCTTCATCTCAGCATTAGATAAACACTGTCTATTATATCGCCTATCAACTGTTAGTATTGTTCCAGGAGTAGCAGCCTTTATATCATTAATCAACATTGTTGATTCTAGATATCGTCCATATCCACCCGCATTTGACGTATTGATTGGGGCAAAACTGTTAACTGCAGGTGACGCACCAGGTGTTCCAGTATTACCAGATGGTGAACCTGACGGTGAATTACTTCCTCCACCACCATTAGAGCCTCCGGATGAATCAGAGTCTTCAACAACTACAAAATAACTGAAACTTGGTGTATCAAATGAAATCTTGCCATCCTGAACCACAACGCCAGTTACTTCAACCAGTTCTCCGCCTGTATGATGATAAAGCTTCATCTTGCTTGTATCAGCTATATCAAACGTACTTGCTGGTATCGATACTTTAACATTATTATTTCTAGGCTGTATCTCTGTTCCATCAACGGAAAGATTAATTTCAACAATCTGCTTAACCTGCTCTGTAGCCGATTCATCGGTTCCCATATCACTATTAGCAGCTATTAAAGTCTTGAGCTCGGCCTGCTTAGCATCGCTAGGTGTTTCATCTCCATCTAAAGCAGACAATGCGTCTGACTCATTAGAAACATTTAAAGAAATCTTAGTAGCCTTTTCAACATCCATCAAACCACCATTAGCAACATTTGTCGAATCGGTAAATTGCATTTTTTCGCAACCTTCGCCAAGCGAAACTGTACCATTAGCATTCTCGATAACAGGCTTTATATCACAATAATGCACATCAAATAATTCTCCACCCTCTGATGGTCTAGATTCAACTGCCATTGAAAGCCAAATATCTGGTGCTGCATCACCATCCATATAGTATGTACCTGCGAAATCAAATGTAAATTCCTGAACACCACCATCTTTTCTTACATACTGCTTATTGGTGTGGCCATCTGTAATATCATACTTGACACCATTACTAACTGTACCTGGCTCCATTCCATCTAGTGGATCGTGTAAGTAGAAGAAGATTTCATTATTCTTATTAAAGTCAGGATTGATATTAGATACATCTACCTTTATCTTGATTCCCTTGTAATTCTTGAACAGATCTTCATAAGTCGTAAATCCAGTGCCTTTGTTTTCATTCGCATTATAAAGTGCTTTAATATTCTTCCAGCTTCCCCAAGGATTATATTCACCATTAATCTGCATTTCTGGAATTACGATATTTAGATATGGCTTCGAAGTATCTGTTGGAAATCCTGTGGCACCTGGAGCAACATATGAAACTGTACCCTTTTTGTTCAATTTAAAATCGCATGCAATACCTACAATAGCATAACCCTTAATATCATCATAAGTCATGCCGGCAGGAACTAATACCTCCACAGCATCACTGCTTTTACAAGCATTCATATCCAAATGAAATGTAACATCTGTGTCTTTAGTTAGTGATACTGCAGGATCATATCCTTGCCTAAATTTTACTGAAGCTCTATCCGTATGGTCCCCAGCTGGGATTTCAACTTCAAAGCTATATGTAACTTCACTAACACTACATCCACCATTATCTTCAACAATTTTTGCCTTGAAATCTATGGCTGAATACTGGGAAAATAGGCTACTTAGTGTCATACCACTTGGTAATGATGCAGCAGAGAATTCTCCTGATGCATACATATTTCCAGGATTCCATTCATCATTATTGTCCATATCAACTCTATCACGAGCATTAACAACTAAAGTTCCGCTGCCAAAACTATCTGGAAAGCCATCCATCGGAGTAGGATTGATTGTCAATGGAACCAGTGTATATGTTGAATACTTTTCTGAATAGAAAGTAATTGTATTGGTCGCATCATCATAATATGATTCTATTCTTTCAACCTCACCATTATGCTCACGAAGAACTGCATAGCCTACAGCTGCCTGACTAACTTCAAGCTTTACTTCAGCTGGGAAGTCAAGCTCCTCTCTTTTGGTTGACCATACGTCATCTGCGCTGTTCTTATAGAACAACTGGTTCATCGTAATATCTACTGCCTGTACAGACTTAGTCGAATCAATTTCAGCAACAGTTGTTACATCTGCTGGGCTTGCATTATTAATAGTCATCTTGGCTGTACCACCAGCTGTTGCAACCGCATCACCTGAGAAACTAGCACCGCTAACCACAGAAGATGAAGCAATATCTATGATATCAGCTGTTTCAGTAAAGATTCCCTGAAAATGAACATTTCCATGAGGCATGGCAAATGTAAATTCATTTGTCGCATCTTTTGCAGTTAATTCTACCTCTCCATTTATTTGAGCTCCAATAACCTGATAACCATAATCTGGTATAAGTCTTACTGTTACCGGTGAATCATAATCAACTAAGTAAAATGATTCTCCCATCTTCTCAGCAAATCCCGATACCATTTCAACTCTACCATGTTCTACATAAGCATCTGCGCCAAAATCAGAAGCATTATATGCCCATACAATTGTTCCTTTTGTTGATGCACCTTTTGTTACCGCAATATTAAGTGATGTATCAGAAAGAGGAATGAGGAACTCATAGGACCCCATAGTTGTACCAGTGGGCACCTTTTCCTCGCCATTAATTATTATCGAACTATAACTCTCTCCTAATTCAGCCTGAATAGTAACCTTTATCTTTGTATCATCGGCTTCATCTGCGTGTACGCTGGCTATATGTTCGCCTGACTTACTTAAATCCACTCTGTGGCCACCAACAATGATGTCTCCAAAATCACCTGACCATAATACATCTAGGCTAACATCCTTACTTGGTCCCCCTGGCGCACCACCACCGCCAGCACCACCATCAAATCTTATCTGAACAGTGTAAGCATTACTTGAATCATACGAAAACTTATAAGATCCTGCTTTTAATGCATCTAAATCCGTAATATCAGTTCTGCTACCATTGCAGTTGTAAAATTGCTGATTATGTGTATCAAGGATTTTTCCAATAGCTTCATCTGGCTCTGCCTTCAAATATATTTCGCCTGAACTAGCTATATCTACCTTGTCACCATTTCCTACAGGTGTCCAGTTAGCACCACTATCAACGGAATAGCTTACATTTCCACCACCATTAATATCAAATGCAATTTTTCCTACTTCACCCGCTGGTGGTTCACCACCACCGCCTGCTGGTGGGGTTGATGGATTCTGTAACTGAAACTCATATGAAGAGCTCAAGTCAGCTATTGCTATCTCTTTTCCATCACCTGCATCGTAATCTGTGGTCTTCTGTCCACCTATAAAGACTTCTTTTCCTGCAGATGTCACTTTTAAAAATACTTTAACCGCACCTTCAGGAACCGTTATAGATGCCGAATGAGTATCTTCACTCGTAACACCTGAAAAACCTTCAATAACATTATCGCTTGAATCTTTAAATTTCCATTCAACACCATAATGATCTGGCGGAGTCACACCTTCTGCACATGCTACCGACACTGTAAACGATCCTAAACCATCCGCTCTAACATATATAGGGTTCATTCCTATTGTCCCTATAATTAGTGTCAGTATAATAACCCACGCCAATATCCTATTAGCTTTCTTCATTAGACAACCTCCTTGTTACCCTCATTGTTGTATAAATATACCAACTGATTTAATTATAATTATTTCATGAATTATATAGTACCGTATTGCCGCAATTGTCATATGCCACATTGGAAATTATCGTGTGTGAATCATATAATTGTAGGATAATAGAATAGTGATTTTTATTTTTATCAGGGGGATGTAAAAATGACTTTCAGCCAGCAGCTCAATGACTTCATTTCATTGCTTAATTGCACTGCCAAAGAACTATCAGATAAATCAGAAGTTAATCCAGCCACACTAAGTAGATATTGTAGTGGTAAACGTATTCCTTCTGTTGATAGCTTTGAAATCGATAAAATTGCCAACGGAATTAGTTCTATAGCACAAAACTCTAAGTCCATTTCTACCAATAAAGAATTACTAAATCTTTGCGACGTTATATACGTTAAGGAATGTCTAGTTTCTGCAATCTCTTACAAAACAGAGTCTAGCCTTGCTATAGAAGTCGGAGG
>JAZRXF010000030.1:0-8855 GCA_045600085.1 Lachnospiraceae bacterium | reverse complement strand
GAGTAGATGGAGAACAGCTTGGCGTTATGGCTACATCTGAGGCATTTAGGTTAGCAGATGAAGCAGAAGTTGATCTTGTTATGATAGCTCCAACTGCAAAGCCTCCAGTATGTAGAATAGTGGATTATGGCAAGTTCCGTTACGAGCAGATGCGTAAGGAAAAAGAAGCCAAGAAAAAGCAGAAAGTTGTTGAACTTAAGGAAATCCGACTTTCACCTAATATTGATACCAATGACCTTAATACTAAGGTTGGTGCTGCCAAGAAATTCTTGACTAAGGGTGATAAGGTTAAGATTACACTTCGTTTCCGAGGAAGAGAGTTGGCTCATATGGCTAACAGCAAGCATATTCTTGATGATTTTGCTGAGGTACTCGCTGATGTAGCAGTTGTTGAGAAGCCTGCCAAGGTTGAAGGCAGAAGCATGACAATGGTTTTAGCTGAAAAGAAATAGCAGTTAAAAATAGATTTTGGATAATAGGAGGACAATATCATGCCAAAGATGAAGACAAACAGATCGGCTGCAAAACGTTTTAAGAAGACTGGTACAGGTAAGATTGTACGTAATAAGGCTTACAAGAGACATATCTTAACAAAGAAGTCTACAAAGAATAAGAGAAATCTTCGTAAGGACGTTGTTGTTGACGCAACAAATGTATCAAACATGAAGAAGATTTTACCTTATATGTAATTGGATAGGAGGATATAATAATGGCTAGAATTAAAGGCGGTTTAAACGCTAAGAAGAGACATAATAGAGTATTAAAGCTTGCAAAGGGTTATAGAGGAGCAAGATCTAAGCAGTATCGTGTTGCTAAGCAGTCAGTTATGAGAGCACTTACATCCTCTTATGCTGGTAGAAAAGAGAAGAAGCGTCAGTTTAGAAAGCTTTGGATCGCTCGTATCAATGCTGCAGCTAGAATGAATGGACTTTCATATTCTAAGTTTATGTATGGTCTTAAGCTTGCAGAGGTTGATATCAACCGTAAGATGCTTGCTGAGCTTGCTGTTAATGATGCAGAGGGATTTGCAGCACTTGCAGAAGTTGCTAAGAGCAAGTTAGCATAATTGAATATAATATGATAATTAAGCGGTACCTTATGAAAGGTGCCGCTTTTTTTATGCATAAATTCAGCTTTTATTTTATATTTATGTATGAATTTAATAATAATAATATATGTTATAATAGTATGTGATTTGTTGAAATTAATGGCGTAGTACATTATAATATAGACTATATGTTACAAAACTAGTTATTGAAAGGATGGGAGTTAAATATGGCATTTTTTGATAAGGTAGGAGCTTCTATTTCCAAGATGGGTAATGATGTATCGTCTAAGACCAAGAGCATGGTAGAAGTTACTAATATTAATGGACAACTTAGAAGCAGTGAGGCTCAGCTTAAGGATATTTATACAGAACTCGGAAAGGCTTACTATGAGGCCAATAAAGGCAAGGAAGTAGACGAAGGAATACAGAAGTATTTCGATCAGGTTGTAGAAGCAGAGGAAGCTATCGCTCATCTTAAGAGCCTTCTTCACAAAGCTAAGGGTACAGTTGAATGTTCTAATTGTCATGCTGAAATGCCACTTGGTACAGTGTTCTGTTCTTCTTGTGGAGCAAAGATTGGTGCTCCAGAAGCTACTGAAGAAGCTGATGCAGAGAAGGTTGTATGCCCTAAGTGTCATGCAGAGCTTAAGGCTGGCGTTGCATTCTGCGCAAGCTGTGGTACTAAGCTGAACTAAGCTTAATTGGAGGCATATTTTGGAAAAGAAAATGCTAAATGCGATGCTAATCACATTTAATGTGATATTGGCATTTGCAATAGTGATACTGATAGCGATGATTGTAAAGCGTGGGCCAAAACCCATGGAAGAGTATAAACAGACTGAAAATCAATCAATAGCTGAGCAGATAGCTGCTAATCAGGACGAGGATAATGTTGTAACTGATATACCAGAAGATACTTCAGTGAGTACACTAGTATGTGTTCCAACATCATCAAGTGGTGTTAATGTAAGAACGGGTCCTAGTACTGACTATCAGCGTATAGGATCGGCTTATATGGAGAATAGCTATGAGGTAATAGCAATTCTGGATAATGGCTGGACGAAAATCAATTATGATGGTCAGACAGGCTATATAAGCAGTGAATATGTTACTTATCAAATTAAGACTGTTTATAATGGTGCAGAGGATACAGCAAGCTATCTTGATGCTACGGAAGCTGAGATTAGTCCATATCGAAAGGCTGATGATAATGCTCCGGCTCCACCAGTGGCCGAGGAACAGACGGGTGATAATGGTCAGAATCAAGGAGAAACTACTGAGCAGGCTGTTAGCAATATAATCGATGAAATGAACAATTCAGAAGATTTTTAATAGTTATTAATGAAAAACTCTTGGTTAACAAATGTTAACCAAGAGTTTTTTTGTTGCGTTAATTTTAGATATCTAGAATATATAATAGTTTAATTCAAATGTTCAATTAAGATTAATAGCCTTCAATATCGAAATATTGACCAGTCATAGCTTGTATATCATGCTGCTGTTGCTGCAATATTTCTTTATATCCTGGCGTAGCAAAGAAGGCTGCGTTATGCGGACACATATTAGTAAGTAGAGCAGTAGAAACAATATTGCCTTCAGCATCCCTTACTGTAGAACCTTTGGCTACTACAGGATCTTCCACGATAGGAAGCTCTAGAACTCCCTCTGCTTTAAAAGGACAGTTTTCTTCAGCACGAAGGCCAGAAGCTAGACATACAGGTCCCATATAATGAACTGAACAGGTTTGCGTTGGAACAGTTCCTTCGGCAAAATATTCAGTACGAAGAGTGGCATCGCATAGGCCTGGAACAGGAAGCATTCCGGATTTGCTACATACTGTACAAGTTGTAATACCTGCAGGACGGTTGTAATCGCGCCATTCAAGACCCTGATGAACTTCACCCATTACAAGCTTCCAAACCTGCTTAACTACGTTCTTCTCATCCGGAGTCATGGTAACGTTGTTATCATAGCCAACCCATGTACTACATGTGTAATAAGGAGTATATCCTGCGAACCATACATCATAGTTGTCTGATGTTGTACCTGTCTTACCAACGATAGGTTGAGTACCAAAGTTTACCATGGTACCAGTACCCTTTGTAACAACATCACGCATAGCATCCGTCATAAGAAAAGCAGATGTTTCCTTGAGAACTCTGTGTGTGTCCTGTTCGGCAACTTTATCTATAAGAACGTTGCCATCATGGTCAACTATTTTGGTATATAGAATTGGCTCATTGTAAACGCCGCCGTTAGCAATGGTTGCATAAGCTGCAGTAAGTTCAAGGTTAGTAACGCCGTCGGTGACACCTCCGAGCGAAAGAGCCTGAGTAATATCGCTTGTGATCATACCATTAGGCTCAACACGTCTGTTAATAAGTGTCGAGAAACCAAAGTTCTGACAATACTGGAATCCGAGCTGAGGCGTAATCTTAGTGATAGTCTTAACTGCAATAATATTAAGGGACTGTTCAACACCATATCTTATAGAACATACACCTTTGTAACTATTAGCACCGTACCAGTTTTTGATTGGACGACCATTGGCATAATTATATGGTGCATCGTTAAAAGAGCTTGCGAGAGTGAGTCCGCCACCATCAATTGCAGGAGCGAAGGCTGCTAATACCTTAAAGCACGAACCTGGCTGTCTGGTTGTGTTAGTTGCTCTATTAAGAGAACGGCTGGTCTCTTTAACACCTCGTCCACCAACAAGCGCTAGTACATAACCAGTACTTTGATCCATAATACTAAGAGATATCTGTGGCTGAGGCGTGAGAACAATATTTTCAGCAACTATCTCGTCACCTTCCTCCATAACACTTTCCTGATACTGAGCGATGGCAGCATAAGCATCATCGTGAGAGTTATATAGTAGATTAAAGTCGTTATTAAACTGTTTGTAATAAGCTTTATACATCTCTGTACTAAAGTTAGCCTTAGAACCATCGGCCTTCTGTACTGAAAGCTGGTAGCTGAGAAGCCATTTAACGTTGGCAGGATAGTTATCCTCATTTTGAATAACGCTGTCAGCGATAGACTGAATTTGTGGATCCTGAGTAGTGAAAATACTAAGACCACCACTATAAAGCATATCATAGGCCTTGGTCTTGGCCTGAGCATCAGAAAGACCTTCTGCAATATATTTATTGGTAAGATCCTCAATGGCTTCTTCAATAACTTCATCAACAAAGTAGGTATATACCTGAGAAGAAGCAACTTCTGTATTAATTGTCTGAATACGAGAATATACATCATCAGCAAGTGCTTCCTTATATTCAGCCTCGCTTATATATCCCTGGTCCCACATTTCACGAAGACATTCATCGCGTCGATCCTTGTTTTTCTCAGGATGAGAAATTGGATTGAGTGCCGATGGATTCTGGGTGATAGAAGCGATAACAGCACATTCAGATAAAGTAAGCTCATATACTGGCTTGTTGAAATATCTAAGTGATGCAGCCTGTACACCAAGAGTGTTCTGTCCCAGGTTGATAGTGTTCATATATAATTCAAGGATTTTTTCCTTTGGCATGGTCTTTTCAAGTTCCATGGCAAGGTACTGTTCCTGAATCTTACGACGAACCTTTTCCATATTGCTTTCCTGACGGTTCTGCCATTTATCAAATACATTATTCTTAATAAGCTGCTGAGTTATAGTACTTGCACCCTGCGATAAATCTCTGGTTGAAACAGCAGTATATCCAGCTCGTACAATACCCTTGATATCGATACCGTTGTGCTCATAGAATCTACGGTCCTCAAGAGCAACAAAGGCATTGCTCATATTGTTAGGTATCTTATCTATACCAACATAGGTACGATTCGAATTGGCAGCGACAAGCTTAGTCATTGCATGGCCTTCATTATCGTATACTGTAGTTGCGTATCCTGTTGGGGTAACATCAACGGCTGCAATATCAGGTGCAGAAGCAAGTATTCCCTTGAACATACCTATACCCATACAACAGCCAAGAATTCCGGCTGCTACAATGCATATCAAGAAAGCCTTAACAAATGTGAGGGTGAGCATTTTACGAAGCTTGGTACCCTTTGAGTTGAGTGCTCGCTGCTTGGCAAGCACAGCGTCACGACTGTAATTCATATTAATCACGCCTTTCATAACAATGAGATATAATTCTCATTATTCTAATCTAGTATACAATCTATAGTTGTTAAAATTTATTCAAACACAATATAAACGATAAGACTACATACTCATAGTCCATAATATTATACATCAATAAGTGTAAAAAGTAAAAATATAGAAATGCATATTAATATGAAGTAAATGGCTCTATTTATGGTGATAGAGTACAAAACTGAATGGATAAATAATGGGTGTAATTAGGTATCAACTATGTTATGATGTTGATATGTGTGATGTTAAAATAGTGATAGAAGGCGCCACAGGAGAAATTATCGAAAAGAAATCACGTTTTATTGCGAGTATCAGGCCTGTTAATGATGAGAGCGAAGCGGTAGCCTTTATCGAAGAAATAAAGAAAAAATATTGGGATGCAAGACATAATTGTAGTGCATTTGTGATAGGAGAACACAACGAGCTTACAAGATGCAGTGACGATGGAGAACCGTCTGGCACTGCAGGTAGACCTATGCTCGAGGTTCTATTAGGAGAAGAAGTTCATAATGTGGCGGTTGTCGTAACAAGATATTTTGGCGGTGTATTACTGGGAACTGGCGGTTTGGTTAGAGCTTATCAGGCTGCTGTAAAGGAAGGCCTGTCTGAAGCTAGAATAGCACTGCAACGTAAGGGAATGATATATGCTCTTACTATGGACTATAATGAGTGGGGCCGCGTCCAAAGCTATCTTGCAAGTAATGGTATTAATATAGAAAGTACTGACTATTCAGACAAGGTTTTTGCCAAGGTAATTGCTCCATTTTCTGATAAGGACAAAATAGCTAAGCAATTAATAGAGATTACTAATGGTAAAATCAAAATAGATGAGATTGGTGAATGTCAATATCTTGCAGAGTGATAGAAATCTTAATAGATACTTGATGCACCATTATTAATATAAGAAGGAGGTACTACTGTGGACGAAGAATTAAAGGAACAGTTTGAAGATTTAAAGGACTTACTAGAAACAAAACAGTATACTAGCCTTAGACAAGAGCTGGAAGAATTAAACGTAGCGGATATTGCGGGATTCCTCGAAGAACTCGAAGAAGAGCAGCTTATCAAGGTATTTAGAATATTACCTAAGGATACAGCAGCCGATGCTTTCTCATATCTTGAAATAGATACTCAGCAGTCAATTATCACAAGACTATCTGATAAGGAAGCAGCAAACATTGTCAATAATCTGATGGCCGACGATGCTACTGACCTTCTTGAGGAAATGCCAGCCAATATAGTTAAGAGAATTTTGGCCAATGCCAATGCTGAAACAAGGGAAGATATCAATCACCTGCTCAGATATCCGGAGGATAGTGCCGGTAGTGTCATGACAGTGGAGTATGTGGACCTGCGTGATGATATTACAGTTTCTGAGGCGATAGAGCGTATCAAGAAGATTGGTATCGATTCAGAAACTATCAATATCTGTTATGTACTTGATAGTAAGAGAACTCTACTTGGTACGGTTGCACTTAGATATCTTCTTTTATCAGAACCCGACGAGATAATTGGAGAGATAATGCATGAAAACGTAGTATCTATCCATACTCTTATGGACCAGGAGGAGGTTGCGAGAACTTTCCAGAAGTACGACTTTACTTCTATGCCAGTTGTTGATAACGAGAATCGACTTGTAGGTATTATCACTGTCGACGACGTTGTGGATATCATGGAAGAAGAGGCTACCGAGGATATTGAGAAGATGGCAGCTATTATCCCATCCGAGAAGCCATATATGAAGACCGGTGTTGTATCAATATGGCTAAAAAGAATGCCTTGGCTATTACTTCTTATGATATCGGCCACATTTACAGGCAGTATTATATCAGGCTTTGAGGAGGCACTTAGTAGGTGTGCCATATTAGTTGCGTACATACCAATGCTTATGGACACAGGTGGTAATGCCGGTGGACAGGCTTCAGTAACAATTATCCGTGGTCTTTCGCTTAATGAAATTGAGTTTGTGGACATACTCAAGGTTATGTGGAAGGAAATTAGAGTTGCGGCGCTTTGTGGTGTATCACTGGCAGCAGCCAATTTTGTGAAACTGCTTGTTTTTGATAAGGTATCAATTGCAGTAGCAATTACAGTGTGTTTAACTCTTTTATTGGCAGTTTTAATAGCCAAAATGGTGGGATGTACATTACCAATGTTTGCCAAGAAGCTTGGCTTTGGCCCAGCTGTTATGGCAAGTCCATTTATTACAACTATTGTGGACGCGTTGTCGTTATTAGTTTACTTTGCTATAGCAACCAGAATCCTTTCGTTATAAGGCAGGAGGAGCTTATAGCATCAATATAAAATACAAAATTTAGGGGAATAAAAATGAGTTCAATTATTATACAGGATGAAACAACTAAAGATCCTATTAGTTTGATTGGCCGTGAAGCCGGTGTATGCTGGGGTGGCAATATTACTGATGCAGAGAAAAATTATAAGAGAGGACTTGATTGTCTTGTGTCAGGGCATGGTAGAACCTGGGAATATCCTCAGGTATTTATGATTCTTGATGGATACTCAGCCAGAGTGATTCGTGAGTTTTATACTCATATAGCTGGTGGACCCACAAGACTTCAGGCATCTACTAGATATATCAATTATCAAAAGGGATTTCCTTATGTGACAGCTCCATCTATTAAAGGTAATGCTGAGGCGGAGAAAATATATGATGAGGCTATGGAGGGTATCCTTGAAGCCATGCAGAAATTGGAAGCAATGGGGCTTCCTAGAGAGGATGTTGGCATGCTTCTTCCACTTGCAATGGAGACAAAGGTGGTAGTTCGTACAAACCTTCGTAATCTAATTGATATGAGCCATCAAAGAATGTGTACCAGAGCATATTGGGAGTATAGAAATCTTATGAAGGATATGATAGATGCACTTAGTAGCTACTCTGAGGAGTGGAAGTACCTTACAGAAAAGTATTTTCTTCCAAAGTGTGAAGTGGCCGGCTTTTGTACAGAAGCAAAGTGCTGTGGTAGGAAGCCACGAAAGGTAGAAGATTAATGAATTTAATTGTATGTGCGGATAGAAACTGGGCGATAGGCAATAATAATAAGTTGCTTGTTAGTATCCCTAAGGATATGAAAAGTTTTCGTGAAATGACAACTGGCAAAGTAATAGTTCTCGGGAGAAAGACTCTGGCGACATTTCCTGGTGGGCGACCTCTTGATAGCAGAACTAATATCATTATGTCCCGGGATATGAACTACAAGGTGGATGGTGCAATTGTGGTTCATAGTACAGATGAGCTGCTTGAGAAACTTGGAAAATATGATTCCAGGGACGTATTTGTATGTGGCGGTGAAAGTATATACAGAGAATTACTTCCTTACTGTGATACAGCCCACGTAACACGCGTGGATCACAGCTATGCAGCCGATACGTATTTTCCAGATCTTGATAAAAGTGATGAGTGGAAAATAGAAGTTGAAAGTGACGAAGAAGTATATTTTGATGTGACATATACTTTTGTAAAGTATGTGCGGAAATAAAAAAACTGGCATTTGAAATTGCCAGTCAGAGTGAAGACAAAGTCCACGGTGAAAACCGTGGATTTTTCTGTCTTTATGGTATGTTTTTGCTGTGAAACCCGCATAAACACTGGGTTTTGTGGTATAATAAAGTTATCGGAGGTACTGCCTATGATGACTCAAAACA
>JAZRXF010000029.1:0-15684 GCA_045600085.1 Lachnospiraceae bacterium | reverse complement strand
GATAAATCGCTCATTAAGTGCCGACGTCCCAAAAGGGTCTGCAATAGAACAGTTAAACCATGAGGCGTTCTATATAGCTAAGAACTTATAATAAAAAAATGAACGGTTTAATGCATTGATTCCTAGCGAAGCGAATCGCAGCATTAAACCGTTTATTTTTTTAGATATATTCTAAACTAGCCCAGGCGGAATATTCAAATTAGATATTAAGTTAACCAATCTACTTGACGATATATGTTATGAGAATCTATCATTATATGTAATATTTGTAACAAAAATGTAATATACTTTTCATTCCAAAATGCCTAAGATATAATATTTTGGTGAAGTTATGTTTTAAGTTTTTTTGAGAGGATTTTTGTTATGAATTATGCAGATATAGGAATCGATCTTGGTACTGCAAGTATTCTTGTTTATATTCGAGGCAAGGGCGTAGTACTTAAGGAGCCATCCGTAGTTGCATTTGATAATGATAGTAATAAAATCAAGGCCATCGGTGAGGATGCCCGTCTTATGATTGGTAGAACACCAGGTAATATCGTTGCGGTAAGACCACTTAAGAGCGGAGTTATTTCCAACTACAACGTTACAGAGCAGATGATGAAGTACTTTATCACCAAGGCAATGGGTAAGAAGTATTTTAAGAAGCCTCGTATAGCAGTTTGTGTACCTAGTGGTGTTACAGAAGTTGAGAAGAAAGCCGTTGAGGATGCGACCTATCAGGCAGGTGCCAGAGAAGTTGCCATCATCGAAGAGCCTATAGCAGCAGCTATCGGTGCAGGTATCGATATCAGTAAGCCTCAGGGTAATATGATAGTCGATATAGGCGGTGGAACAACAGACGTTGCTGTTATTTCACTTGGCGGTACTGTAGTAAGTGATTCTATCAAGACAGCAGGCGATGATTTCGATGTGGCCATTGTTCGTTATATGCGAAGCAAATATAACCTGCTGATTGGCGAGCGAACAGCAGAGGATATTAAGATAAATATAGGTACAGCTTTTAAGCGAGCTGAAGTTGATTATATGGATGTACGTGGTCGTAACCTGGTATCAGGTCTTCCTGAAACCATAACAGTTTCATCCGAAGAAACTCAGGAAGCGCTTCGAGAGACAACTTCCCAGATACTTGATACTATCTGTAAGGTTCTTGAGCAGACTCCACCTGAGCTTGCAGGTGATATTGTGGACCGTGGTATTGTTCTTACAGGTGGTGGCGCCATGCTACGAGGCCTTGAGGAACTTATCGAGGAGCGTACTCATATCAACACTATGACAGCCGACGAGCCTATGACATGCGTTGCCATTGGTACAGGCCGTTATATCGAGTTCCTTGCAGGATACCACGAGGGTAGATAACAGGAAACCTACGATTAGTCAGCAGCCAGAAAGCGAACCTTATGCACACTATGAAAGGAAACATATATGCTAAAAGGCTTATACACTGCTTATACAGGGATGTTACATGAGCAAAATCGCATGGATGTGTTGACTAACAATTTAGCTAATGCTGATACAATTGGTTACAAGAAGGAAGGTGCAACAGCTCAGTCCTTCGATACAGTATTAGTTAGTAAGATTAAGGATGATTCAGAAGTAGCTTCACTTGCCAGAAGAATTGGCAAGGCCAATCCAGGAGTTAAGATTGGTGAAGGCTATACAGATTTTTCCCAGGGCGGATTTCAGGTAACAAGTAATATGCTTGATTTCGCAATTGCGGGAGATGGATTTTTCACAATAGAATATACCAATAAGCAGGGAGAGACCTCGACCTTGTATACGAGGGATGGTAATTTTGCAATTACTCAGGAAGGCTATCTTGTTACCCAGGATGGTGACTACGTACTTAGCGATAAGGGCAGGATTAAACTCGATCCAACAAAGCCTGTAGTAGTAACTCCTGATGGAACAATTAGTCAGGAGGACAAGGAAGTAGATAAAATCAAAATCACTGATTTTGAAGACTATAACTACCTTGAACACTTCGGAGAGAATTATTACTATCCAGTTGACGGTGCTACAACTAAAAATGCTCCTAGAACTCAGATCAATCAGGGATATCTTGAAGTATCCAATGTAAGTATTGTATCTGAGATGGTTCAGATGATAGCAGTTTCAAGACAGTACGAAGCCAATCAGAAGATGATACAGACTATCGACAGTTCACTGGAGATAGCAGTTAATCAGCTTGGCAAGGTTTAAGTTTTGTGAGTAAGATAAGGAGAGGTATATATGATAAGATCACTTTGGTCCGCTGCAACAGGTATGCAGGCACAGCAGATTGCTGTAGATACAATTTCTAATAATATTTCTAATATCAATACTACTGGTTACAAGACCAGTCAGAACGAGTTCAAGACATTACTCTATCAGGAGCTTCAGGCTAAGACAACATCAGCCAATGGTGATACAAAGCCGATCAATTCCCAGGTAGGTCTTGGTGTTCGTAATTCATCAATCACAACCATATTTACACAAGGTTCTTTCTTTGAATCAACCAATAATTTTGCATTTGCAATTCAGGGCGATGGTTTTTTTGGAATTAATGGACTTGACGGTAATACATACTATACAAGAAATGGTAATTTTCAGTTAGGACTTGGTAAGTCAGGAGGCCTTGAACTTTCAACTACTGATGGTGAGCGTGTTCTTGATACCGAAGGGAAGCCTATCATTTTCGATAAGGAAATGACAGCGTCTAATATCACTGTCTCAAGTGATGGCGAATTTATGTATCCTGATGAAGCAGGAAATCCTAAGAGCCTTGGCGTGAAGATTGGACTCTATCAGTTCAACAATCCAAGTGGCCTCGAAAAGCATTCTGGAAGCTTATTTGAAGTTACTAATGCAAGTGGGCAGGCAATTAACGAGTCCAAATCTAATGGTATCAAGAAGAGTACAGTTGCACAGGGGTATTTGGAAGGCTCCAATGTTCAGCTTGCCGACGAGATGGTTAATCTTATTGTTGCGCAGCGAGCATATGAGGCTAACTCTAAGGCTATCACAACATCTGATGAGATGCTTGGTCAGGCTAATCAGCTCAAGAGATAATATTGTTATATATAACTATTGATTTATGGAAGTAGAGAGGTGTGAATATGAGCCTTGATATGCTTAATATAAATGGTATTACAGATTATGCGTCGATGATGGAGACCAATAAGGCTACGCAGGGCATGACGAGTAATATAGAAAATGCCAAAACGGATGAAGAACTTATGGAGGCCTGCAAGGGGTTTGAGAACTATTTGTGGGAGCAGGTTCTAAAATCCATGAAATCAACGGTTAATGTATTTGGTGCCGAGGAGGATAAAGGTGCTAATTCACAGATAGTTGATGTTTTTATGGATACAGCAATCAGCGACGTTGCTAAAGGTCTTACCAATCAGAATATTGGACCTGGAAGCTTGGCTCAGCAGATGTATGAACAAATGAAAAGGAATCAGGCCATTAATCCAGAGGACTTGATTAATAAAGACGAAGAAAGTAACTAGAATTAATGGAGACTATTAAGGGCTACATAGACAATTTTGTATATCAGAATCCCGCTAACGGATATGTCGTTATGAATGTAAGCCTTGAGAAAGGCAGCGTAACATGTGTTGGTATTGCTCAGGGCTACGGTGAGGGCGAAAGCGTTGAGATACAAGGTGAATATGTTAATAGCTCTTATGGCAGGCAGATAAAGATACACAGTATCAAGGCTTTGCCACCAGAAGATAAAATAGCGATTATACGTTATCTTGGCTCAGGAGCCATCAAAGGTATTGGTGAAGCTCTTGCCAAGAGAATAGTAAATACCTTCGGTGAGGATACATTCAGGATTGCCACCGAAGAACCAGAGAGGCTGTCCGAGGTCAAAGGCATTAGTCTCAAAAAAGCTTATGAAATAGGCAGTCAGATATCCGAAAAGCGTGACCTCAGGGATGCCATGATGTTCCTGCAGGGCTACGGAATATCGCTTAATCTTTCCAACAAAATATATCAAAAGTACGGCATGCAACTATATCAGGTTTTGAGAGATAATCCATATAGATTGGCCGAGGATATAGAAGGTGTTGGCTTCAATACAGCCGATGAAATAGCACTTAAAAGTGGCATAAGTGTTTCATCGGACTATCGTATTAGGTGTGGTATCGTTCACACCATGAATCAGACTACAATTGATGGTAACTGTTATTACCCAAGACAGCTTTTGGTTTCGAGAGCTGCCGAAATTCTTGGCGTGGAAGAATCAGAAGTTGATCAGGTCCTTCCAGATCTTGTTATGGAGAAAAAAATCCTCTTAAAGCGTTTTGGAGACGAAGAGAGAGTATATCTTGTTCGTTATTATTATTCAGAGCAGGAAGTGGCAGGCACTTTGTGCGAGCTATTAAATACATTTGATCATCCATGTACCGAGCTTAGTAATAACGAGATAATATCACGTATTAATACAATTACGGACGAGCTAGGGATTGTTTTGGATGAGCTTCAGCAGTCTGCAATAGTTCGGTGTATTAAAAGTGGCGTCTTTGTATTAACTGGAGGTCCAGGTACAGGTAAAACAACTACTATTAATACGCTTCTAAAGCTTCTTGAGGAGATGGATATGGAGTTTATGCTTGCTGCTCCAACAGGAAGGGCTGCCAAGCGTATGCAGGAGACAACGGGCTACGAAGCAAAAACACTTCACAGATTACTGGAAATCAGTGGTGATATAGAGGGTGACCATGGCCGTATGCATTTCGAGCGTAATAGTGAAAATCCTCTTGAAGTTGATGTGGTAATAGTTGATGAGATGAGTATGGTTGATATCCATCTCTTTAGAGCACTCTTACAGGCTATGGTTCCAGGGACCAAGCTTATTTTAGTAGGTGACTCGTATCAGCTTCAGTCAGTGGGGCCTGGTCAGGTACTTAGTGACATCATTGAATCAGGAGTTTTTCCAGTAGTTCGCCTTGAAAAGGTATACAGGCAGGATGAAGAAAGCCATATCATTACCAACGCTTATAAGGTGAATGGTGGCGAGCATATAGATTTTACAAAAAAATATCGTGATTTCTTTTTACTAGAAAAAAAGGATGAGCGAGAAATATTTTATTATATAGAACAGCTTATTAGTAAAAATGTACCCAAGGAGTTTGGCATTAATCCACTTGAAATTCAGGTTCTTAGTCCAAAGAGAAAAGGTGGGCTTGGTATAATAAATTTGAACCGCGAGCTTCAAGGTCGAATTAATCCAGCATCGCCAGGTAAACGTGAGTATGCTTATGGTGACTTTATTTACCGTGAGGGCGATAAGGTTATGCAGGTCAAAAACAATTATGATATGGAGTGGGAGATAGTAGGTGCCTATAATCTGCCGATAGATAAAGGCAATGGTATCTTTAATGGTGATGTAGGCGAAATAAAATCAATCAACACCTTTACAAAGTCAATGATGATTGTGTTTGATGACGACAAAACAGTGGAGTATCCATTTGAGAATCTTGAGGAACTTGAACTTGCGTATGCAATAACCATTCACAAGTCGCAGGGTAGTGAGTATCCAGTTATAATCATTCCGCTTCTAGAAGAATCATCATGGTCATATACTAAAAAGATGCTGTTCACAAGAAACCTTCTATATACGGCAATTACGAGGGCCAGACAGTGTGTTATACTGATTGGTAGTAGTGAGACGGTAAGCTTTATGATAGACAATGATACTATTCAGAAAAGATATACATCACTTTCAGAGCGTATAAAGGAGGCTTCGGAAAGGATGTAGCCATGTTTATAACTGATTTAGTGTATCCAAGACGGTGTCCAGTATGTGATAGGCCACTTCCGCCGGGACTTATGATTTGCCCAGGATGTACGGAAAAGCTTGTACTAATAAAAGCACCACGGTGCTACAAGTGCGGACGACAGGTAGCAAGTAGCAGTATAGAATATTGCCAGAGCTGTATGCAGGCCAGACATATATACGACAGCGGGCTTGCTCTTTATGACTATACCAGTGTGAACAAGACTATATACAGATATAAATACTCGGGTAGACCGGAGTACGCGACGTTTCTCGGACGTGAAATGGCGAGGCATCTTGGGCCTGGTATATTGGCCTGGAAGCCAGACGTAATAATGCCTGTACCGCTTCATAAAAAGAAGCAGCGGGTGCGAGGATTTAATCAAGCGGCTCTTCTGGCAAAAGAAGTAGCTAATGCATTAGAAATACCCTACAGAGATGACATAATTGAACGATCTCGCAATACCATACCTATGAAGGAACTTGGTGCGGATGAGCGTCAAATAAATCTCAAAAACGCTTTTCTATTAAGGGATAATGATGTAAAATTAAAGTGTGTTGTTATAGTAGATGATATCTACACTACAGGCAGCACGATAGATGCAATAACCAGTGTTTTAAAGGAAGCCGGAGTAATGAAGGTTTTCTTTATTGCGCTTTCAATAGGTATTGGTATCTAAGGAGGGTTACATTATGGATATTAGAAATTGCAAGTCATGTGGCAGGATGTTTAACTATTCAGTTGGTGAACCAATATGCCCAGCATGTCGTCAGGCGCTTGAGGATAAGTTCCAAGAGGTGAAAAAATTCGTGCAGGACAATAAAACTGCTACGATGAATGAAATCTGTGAAAACTGCAATGTTGATATTAAGCAGGTAAAGAAATGGGTAAGAGAAGAACGACTGTTTTTTACCAATGATTCTCCGGTTAAGATTAACTGTGAGGGTTGCGGTGCTCAGATAGCCACAGGTCGTTTTTGCGATAAATGTAGAAAGAGTGCGTACAATTCATTTGATAGTATAGTTAAGTCAAATACTGCAAGAAATCAGGGACCGGATAGTAGCTCTGGTGGCGGGGTTCGTATGCATACATTTAGAGATTAATTATTAGCCGTATATTTATGGCAATAGAGTTTTAGGAATTGGAAAAATGTTGAACGAACAAAGAGTCAAACTTATGACTAAGATGACCTCCTATGAAGAAGGAGAGGGCAAGAGGAATATGGAAATCGGCTCGTATTTTAGAGGCGATTATATAGGCAAGGAAGTGGTGAAATCCATTGTCTTTGGAACCATAGCATTTGTCGTAGTATTTGCGATATACATTGCATATGATTATGAGATGTATATGCAGGACATATATAAAATGGATCTTCTAGGATTCGGCAAGGATGTTGCAACAAAATACTTGATATTTATTGCAGTATATTCTGCCATAACTTACGTTGTTTATGCATTAAGATATAAGATAGCAAGGCGTTCACTTCGTATTTACTACAATAATCTTCGAAGATTAAGTGCTATGTATCGAAAGGAAGCCGAGGAAAGAGACGATGAAAGAAACAATGGATAAGTTATTATACATACGAGAATATGCTAAGGTTTTAATTAGCCGTTATGACAGCTATGTGAGGCCTTTTTCCAAGTTTTTACTGATGTTTATCACACTTACTGTGATAAACAGTAAGGTTGGCTACGCAAGCCGTATTGATAGTGTGGCACTTACACTTGTTGTATCGCTTTTAGTATCATTCCTTCCACTTAATTTTATACCGATTATCAGTGCAGGATATATTATGCTTCATATGTATGGATTGTCACTTGAAAGCGCTGCAGTAATAGGAATTATGCTTTTTGTTATGTTCCTTCTTTACTTTAGATTCGCTCCAAATGATTCCATACTTTTAGTACTTACACCTTTAGCATTTGTTTTGAGAATTCCATACGCAATGCCGTTAGTAGCAGGTTTAGTAGCTGCTCCAACAGCTATGGCATCAGTTGGATGTGGTGTTATCACATACTTCATGCTTTATTTTGTAGCTCGTAATGAAGCAGTTATAAGAGCTATGGCTGATGAAGATATGCTTACAAAGTTCAAGTTTTTACTTGAAGAGCTTCTTTTTAACCGTGAGATGATGGTTATGGCAGCAGCATTTGCCATTACAATAGTTGTTGTTTATGTTGTACGTCGACTTCCTGTAGATCATTGCTGGACAATGGCAATCGTTACAGGTGTACTTATGAACATGATTATCATTATGGTTGGTGACCTTAAGTATGGCACATATGTATCACTTGGTGGTCTTGTATTTGGAAGTATTGTTGGCGTTATAGTAGCTTATGTGGTCAAGTTCTTTTTATTCAATTTGGACTATTCAAGAACAGAAAATGTTCAGTTTGAGGATGATCAGTATTACTACTATGTCAAGGCGGTTCCTAAGAATTCCATTAGTGAAGAGGCGCTGAAGCGCCTTATGGATGATGAGGATGATGAGGAAGAGGAAAGACCTGTTAGAAGACGAGAGGAAAGAACAGCTAAGTCTCGCACATCAGAGAAATCTTTGAATAGTAAGATTTCTAATAGTAAGGTCTCTAATAATAAGTCTTCTTCTAGATCGGAAGAGAAGAATAGAACAAGAACATCCGCTCCATCAGGAAGAAACTCGGCAGGTAAGACGGCGCAGAACAGGTCTTCTGGAAAGAGTTCTTCGAAGAGCGCTACTCGTTCTGGCTCGAAACAGTCTTCTGTGAGAGAAGATGGTATCACAGATATCGAGAGAGCAGCATTGGCTAAGGCTAGAGCTAGTCGTAATAAAAATAGAGAATAGATACAGTTAATAAAGATAGTAATAGTTGATTTAAATAATAAATTATAAGCAAAAGGATATGGATAGAATAACAGCATTTATAATTGAATACTTTTCCAATATTCACATGCCGAATATTCATGTCACTGATGTTATTGAGATAGCCATTATTTCATTTATTGTTTATCAAATTGTGGCCTGGCTTAAGAAAACCAAGGCATGGTCACTATTTAAAGGATTTTCACTTATTTTGTTTTTCTTGCTGTTAGCAGTGGTATTTAACATGACCACTATTCTATGGATAGCGGAAAAGGGCTTGTCAATGGCTATTATCGCCGCTGTAGTAGTGCTTCAGCCAGAACTTCGTAAGGCTCTTGAGCAGCTTGGTAAGAAGAATATCCTTTCATCACTTATAGGAAGTGAAAACAATAGAAAGGATGGACGTTACTCTGATCATACAGTGGATGAGATTGTTAAGGCTGCATTTGCTATGGGTCGCGATAAAACAGGTGCTCTCATGGTATTAGAGCGTTCAGATTCACTTGTGGATTATGAGAAAACAGGTATTAGTATTGATGCCAATATATCGAGTCAGCTTATAATCAATATTTTTGAGCATAACACTCCTCTTCATGATGGAGCAGTTATATTTAGAGATGACAGGATTGTATCGGCCACTTGTTATTTACCATTATCAGACAACAGAACGCTGTCTAAGGCGCTTGGTACAAGACATAGAGCAGCAGTTGGTATATCTGAGGTGTCTGACTCTATGACCATTATTGTTTCAGAGGAAAATGGTAAGGTAAGCGTGGCCTACGGTGGTGAATTATACAATGGTCTTAACCAGGAAGGCTTACGTGAAAAGCTGGAACTCATTCAGGATAAGCCAGTTGAAGAGGCTAAGAAACCATGGCTTACCAAGAATATTGATATTAAACCAATGTTCAGGGAAAAGACTAAGCATTCCAAGGTAACAGTGAGCGGTGGTGCAGCTGTTATTGAAGAGGTAGAAGAATCAAGGGAAAGCGATGAAGATTAGTAATATAACCAATAATTGGGGACTCAAACTTCTATCGGTCGTAATAGCATTTGTTTTATGGCTTGTAGTAGTAAATATTGATGACCCAGTAATTTCATATACTCATTCAGGCGTTGTTGTTGATGTAATTAATGCTGATTCACTTGCCAGCAAGGGCAAGGTCTATGAGATACTGAACAATTCCAATGTTATATCAGTTACTCTTATAGGTAAAAGATCAGTTATTGAGTCTATTGGTAAGGATGATATTAAGGCAACAGCAGATATTCAGGATCTTACTCTTATGGATACTGTTGCTATTAAGGTAACTACAACCAGAAATGTTAATAAGCTTGATGCTATTAAGAGTGATATTAATGCTCTAGAGCTTAGTATTGAGAATCTTAAGGACGTGCATCTTCCTGTTAATGTTAATGTTGAGGGAAATCCTGCAAGTGGATATGTTGTTGGTGATATAGCGACTAACCAGAATACCATCAAAGTATCAGGACCAGAAAGTGTTATTAATCAGATAGAAAAAGCTCAGTGCGATATTAGTGTTGAGGGACGTACCACAGACATATCAACATCGGCCGATATTAAGCTGCTTGATGAATATGGTGATATTGTTACTCACCAGAATCTATCAACAAATATTAAGACACTGAGTGTTACAGCTTCAGTTCTTGCTACAAAGGCAGTGGATTTGGCATATAGCTATAGTGGCGTTCCAAGTGATGGATATGTTGTTATCGGTGATTTGGAGTGCGACAGAAAGGCTGTTTATATTGCAGGTAAGCCATCAGTTATTGACAACATTAGTGTTATAGCAGTGCCAGCAACAGCTATCAATGTTGATGGTAAGAATGATACATATACAACATCGGTTAACATTGGACGATATTTGCCGGAAGGAGTTCGTCTTGCTGACAGTAACTTCGATGGTAATGTGGCAGTAACAGTTAATATTGAGAAGACTGTGGAACAGACCATTAAGGTTCCAGTTGAGAATCTTAAGTTTATAAACCTTCCAACAGGTAAAGCGGCAGAGATTAATCTTGCAGGCGCTGATATTACCGAGGAAGGAGGTAAGCACTACCTTATGTTTAAGGGCATAGGCGTTAGTGGGGCCTTTGAGGATATTGATGGCAATGATATTACAGGATATGTTAATGTCCAGGCTTATATGGATGAATTAGGGGTTATTGAGCTTGGAGATGGTAACTATTCTATGGGAATTCTGTTCATTTTACCTGATGGTATACAGACCTATGATGATTACGAGGTGAGCGTTACTATCAGTGACAAGAAATAGGGATTTCTTGAGTAATTAATTGCTTAGTGATATAATATGTACATGGGGATTTTATAAGAAGGGAGTACTTGCTTATGGTAAAGCAGAGGGTTACAATTAAAAATCCTACGGGACTGCACCTACGTCCTGCAGGTAATCTATGCAAGGAAGCGATGAAGTTCAAATCGCTTATTACTTTTTCATTTAAGGATAATACAGCGAACGCTAAGAGCGTACTAAGTGTACTTGGCGCGTGCGTTAAGTGTGGTGACGAAATAGAGTTTTGTTGCGAGGGCGATGATGAGGTCGAAGCATTGAAGGATCTTGTTGAAGCCGTTGAAAACGGACTCGGAGAATAGTGATTAAGCCCACTTAATATTAAGTGGGCTTTTAATATGTTTATACATATATTTAGGAGGATAGTGTAATGTTGAACTACAAGAGATACCAGCGCAATCCTGTGGAGCATTTCCCAGAGCGTACCTGGCCTAACAATCAAATCGAGAAAGCACCAATATGGTGTAGTGTTGATCTACGAGATGGTAATCAGGCCCTAATCGATCCAATGGTAGTATCCGAGAAGATCGAGATGTTTGAGTATCTTGTAAAGCTAGGATTCAAGGATATTGAGATTGGATTCCCAGCAGCTAGCCAGATCGAGTTCGACTTTTTAAGACAGCTTGTTGATCGTAAGCTTATACCAGACGATGTAAGAGTTCAGGTTCTTACACAGTGTAGAACAGAGCTTCTTGATAGAACCTTTGAATCTATTCAGGGTTGTAAGGAAGTTATTGTACATATTTATAACTCTACATCAACTCTTCAGAGAGATGTTGTTTTTGGTATGGACAAGGAACAGATTAAGCAGATAGCTATTGATGGTACTAATATGGTTAAGGAGCGTGCCAAGAATTTCGACGGCAAAATCCTTCTTGAGTATTCGCCAGAAAGCTTTACAGGTACTGAGCTTGACTATGCTGTTGAGGTTTGTAACGCTGTAATAGATACATGGGGACCTACACCAGATAATCCAATCATTATCAACCTTCCATCAACAGTTGAAATGACAACACCTAATGTTTTTGCTGATAGAATTGAGTGGGCTAGTGCTCATCTTCACAATAGAGATTGTGTAATATTATCAGTTCATCCACACAATGACCGTGGTGAAGGCGTTGCAACAGCAGAGCTTGCACTTCTTGCAGGTGCTGATCGTATCGAGGGTACACTTTTTGGTAATGGTGAGCGTACTGGTAATGTTGATATTTGTAATATTGCTTATAATATGTTCTCCCAGGGTATCAATCCAGAGCTTGAACTTGACAATGTCAATGAAATTATAGAAATATACGAAAGATGTTGTAAGATACCTATTCATCCAAGACATCCTTATGCTGGTAAGCTTGTATTTACTGCTTTCTCAGGTTCACATCAGGATGCTATCAACAAGGGTGTAAAGGCTATGCGCGAGAGAAATAGCGAGATTTGGCAGGTTCCATATCTTCCTATCGATCCAGCAGATATCGGACGTGAGTATGAGCCTATCGTAAGAATTAATTCTCAGTCTGGTAAGGGTGGCGTAGCATTTGTAATGGATACATATTTTGGCTTCAAGCTTCCAAAGGGAATGCATAGAGAATTTGCCGATGTTATCCAGGCTATATCAGAGAAGCAGGGTGAAGTATCGCCAGAGACTATCATGGAGAAGTTCCGTGAGGAGTATTTGCTTAAGAAGTCGCCATATCATTTCAGAAAACTTAAGGTAGATGATATGTCTGATGAGACTGATAGTGAGTTCGATACAAGAGTTCAGGTTTCTTATGACTGCTGTGGTAAGGAGATGTCATTTACTTCAGTGGGTAACGGACCTATTGATGCAGTTAAGCGTGGTATTATCGAGAATTTCGATATGGATGTAAAGATTCTTGATTATGAAGAGCATGCTCTTCAGAGTGGAGCTAATGCTCAGGCAGCAGCGTATATTCATATGCTTGATGTTGCAACAGGCGATGTTACTTATGGTGTAGGCGTAAGCTCTAACATCACAAGGGCGTCAGTAAGAGCTATCTTCTCAGCACTCAATAGACTGAAGCAGAAATAACTGAAGTTATTGTAAATATAAAAAAGAATTTGGCACATTAATTCCTAGCGAAGCGAATTTCGTGCCAAATTCTTTTTTATATTATTTTATATTATATCATCTCATCAATTAGTTATTAAACGATGCCTCTACATTATTTCCATTGCTGTCCTTGAAGATGAAGTCTGTCTTGGCGTTGCCACCATCCTGGATAGCGCAGATAATTGTTTTTCCTGTACTAAGCTCAATCTCATCGCCGTTGTCATCGTAGAATCTTGTTGGCTCAGTGTTGCTGTTAGGCTTAGCCCAGTTGATATGGATTGCATGTCCATTGGTAATGAACCATCCATCTTCAGTCTGCTTGTGAACTTCAAGAGCTCTGTAGTCGTGGTCATCAAGAGAAGCACCTATGCATCTCTGGAGAATGATGTTGGAGAATGATAACTGTACTGGATTGGCTGGGTCAGCGTAGTCCATATGAGGTTCTCCGTAAATGTATCTGTAGTATACACCTTCGTTAGCATCGTACTTGAAGCATGACTTAGTTACAGGATAGCAGTTCTGAAGATCAACAGTGTATACCTCAAGTGCGTCGCCATAGCTTTCTGTGAGGTCTGTCTGACCACCATTTTTAGCAAAGTTGAAGTGGTTAGGAACAAATGCATCTCTGTGTTCTCTCTGGTAGCCGTAGCTGTCAATGTATTTGTTTACTATGTCAGCTGAATAATACTCATTGTGAGGAGCACTTCTGTCGCTTGTACGGAAACCAGCACCGCTAATATTATTAGTAAGCTCGTTGGCAAGAAGATCGTTGACGTAGATTGCAGGACCACCGTCGTGAAGAAGGATTGCATCCCATTCCCAGTGCCAGAAGATGAAGTATGGTCGTACGCTTCGTATGTTACCAATCTTATCGAGACTATCCCAATCCTCGATGATATTCATTGTTCTAGTGATAGAACCCTCAACAAGCGCTTCGTATACAACACCAGCCTTTGAGTTGTTGTAATCTGGCTGAGCCACTTTGTCCATAGGAATCATTACAGCAACAGGTCTTTTGTTTGCAACCTCTTCAGGAATTAACTCATTGGTGAGAGAGCTACGTACCATTCCTTCAGGAAGAACTTCCTGCTCTTCAGGCTCTACGATTACTTCATCATTAGAAATTTCTGCTGTAGGTGTATCGTTTATAGCAAGATCGTCGCCAGATACAACCTCTACAGGTGTGGTAGGAGTTTCTTTTGGAGTATCACCTGTACAGCCTGTCATTAAGCCAAGGCATAAAACAGAAGAAAGTAATAAATATGTGAGTCTTTTCATTTTAGTTGATTACCTCTCTTTCAATATTCTTTTATACTTTTAGGTATATAACCTATTTGCGAATTATAACACGCCAAGTAGAGTTTATACAACTTGCATACCTTACAAGATTAGTTGAAAATAATGGCTTCAAGTTGTAATATATATAGTGTATGAAAAATGGATATCATATGTTTATATACTATCTATAGTTATAGGAGTTTTCAGTGATGAAGAAGATAATAGTAACTGGTTGTAATGGACAGCTCGGTAGAGCAGTCAATGAATATTATAAGGATAATAGTGAATATCAGCTTGTTAATACGGATGTAGCGGAGCTTGATATTACAAATATAGAAGCAGTTATGAAGTTTGTCAGCGAGGTTAAGCCTTATGCAATTATTAACTGTGCAGCACATACTAATGTTAATGCATGTGAGACCCAGGAGGACCTGGCATTTAAAATCAATGCAATTGGCCCTAGAAATCTTGCGATAGCTTCGAGAGAGTATGATGCTAAGCTTATTCATATTTCTACTGACTATGTGTTTGCAGGTGATAATGATCATCCATATAGAGAGTATGATGAGGTGGCACCACAAAGCGCATACGGAAGAACTAAGCTTCAGGGCGAGCGCTTTGTTCAGCAGTTTGCCCCTAAATACTTCATAGTTCGTACAGCGTGGTTATATGGTGATGGCAAGAATTTTGTTAAGACCATGCTTGGTCTTGCTAAGACCAATGATACTGTAAGAGTTGTAGGGGACCAGGTTGGTAGCCCAACATCTGCAAAGGAACTGGCCAAGGCCATTGGCGCGCTTGTGCCATCTGATAACTATGGTATATTCCATGGAACTTGTGAGGGGGTATGTAGCTGGGCTGACTTTACAGAAGAATTTTACAGACTTGCAGGACTTTCAATCAAGGTTGAACATATAACAACTGATGAATATCCAACTCCTGCCAAGAGACCAGCTTACTCTGTTCTTGATAATTATATGTTCTCATCTACAACTGACTTTAAGTTTGCTGATTGGAAAGATGCCATAAAAGAATATATGGATTCTGGACTGGCAGAGGCCTAGGTGGTTAATGATGAGTATAGCGATGGAAATTTTTCAAAATAGAATTTTAATCTCTGCAGCTGCTGCGTGGTTGACTGCACAGGTACTAAAAACTATTATTCATATGATTCTAAATAAGGCATTTGTTGCCGAAAGACTGGTAGGAACAGGTGGTATGCCTAGCTCTCATTCTGCAACAGTATGCTCGCTTGCTACAGCAGTAGCGCTTAATTATGGCCTGGGCGGCGTCGTGTTTGCCATAGCATTTATTTTGGCCGTAGTTGTTATGTACGATGCTTTCGGCGTTCGCCGTGAAACTGGTCGTCAGGCCAAGGTTATCAACGAAATG
>JAZRXF010000028.1:0-10623 GCA_045600085.1 Lachnospiraceae bacterium | reverse complement strand
AGTAACCTCTTCCATTGATACTTGTTTTTCATCCTCTTCGCTTTCGAAGAATAATCTTGTCTGATCATCCATTTCGCCGAGATCATGGAACTCTACACGAAACAATACCTTAAATAATTGTTCTCTAACTGCGCTACGCTTCATCTTATAATCTTCCTAATAATTAATTTATCTTCAAATCTTTACATTAGCTATTCTAATGTTTACATCAGAAACAGAAAGACCTGTCATATTCTCAACAGCTGCCTTAACCTTGTTCTGAACCTTCTGGCTTGTCTCAAGGATATTGAAACCATACTCAAGGACAATTGCAAGATCAATTCGAACTACATTGCCAAGGATATCAACCTTAACACCCTTTGTAAGCTTCTTCATACCAACCTTGCTCATAAGCTCGTTAGTAATGTTACCTACCATTGAAGAAACCCCATCTATTTCTGTGGCTGCAAGTGAAGCTATCATAGCTACTACATCATCAGCTATCTGAATACTACCTACGCCATTTTCATCTGCAGGAATTGTAATAATATTTGTATCCATAGTATATTCCCTCCATAAAAATCTTGAGTACCTTCTACTCTTAATTAAGAATTATAACACACTAGCTTATAATTTACTATTTTTTATAGCCAGAAATTCATTGTATAAGTATCCTCTGCAATCGTGTATGAAGCCCTTTCACCACGAAGGAATTCGAATATCTGCTGGTTGTCGATAAGCTCTTTTCTAACATTTTCAAATGCAAATTGACTAGTACACTTAACTGTAACAACTTTCTTGCCATTCTTATAAGCCTTTTCAAAAAGATTGTACATCTGTCCATAGTCATAGCTGTAAAAAAGTGCGCCTTCTTTTACGTAATAATTGGCTGTGTCTGAGATACACATAGGCATCGGAACAACATTATCAATACTATGAGTTTTAATAAGCTCCTGACTGGTAATATTAAGATAGTCATAGTTCATTGGCATATCAACATCTTCCGCGCTCTGCCCATTAATAAAATAACTTGCATCGCCCCATGTTGGATCCACGTAATAATATGCATCATTAATATTAACCAGGTTCCAGGCATGTCCCTGACCGCCATAAACACTGCCCACAACAAATGTACACTCTACATCAAGTTCGTATAAAAGATACTGCATGGTCTTGGCATATCCAGCACATACAGACCTTCCGTCTCTCATAACTGATAAAATGTTCTGATTATCCTCAGCGGTAAGATCATATTCTGTATTATCAATTATATATTCATATACGTACTTAACCTTCTCATACTCGGAAGCTGTATTACCTATTCCTGATAGAGCTGTCGAAACGTAAGCATCGATGTCACTCTGGATTGTTTCGCGTTCCTTGATGCTGTAATTATACTTACCTGAGAAAGTATAATACTGAACCTGGCCACCGCGCTCATGTCTTACATAGGAATAGCCATCAACCCAGTATATTTCAGGATGATCATTAAGCACACACTGAAATGCATATTTTAAATCTTCATCCTTTGTGGCTGACACCTTAACATCCTCGCCCTCTTCCATAAGGATAGTATAAATCTCAGCATACAGTTCATGCTTGTCAGCTTCCATCATATTGAAGCAGTAGTAATTGCTACTTTCTTTTTCAGTCTCGGCAATACTTGTATCATCAAGACCAAGCTCCTCACGCTGCTCATCAAGCTTCTCTTCATCTGTTGGAGCATCAGCAACATCCACTGTTTCTCCCTGCTCAACAACAGGAGCTTTATATGTTATGGGTTCATTCGTAGTCGAAGGCTTATTACTAACGGTAGTAGTTGTCGATGTATATGTGCTTTGAGTCCCCGGCTTGGTACCACTACTAATACTTGCCGGCTTTTTTATACCACACCCACCTAACATACTAGCCACAAGAACAAGAATCGATACTGTTGATATAAATCTTTTCAATTTCAAGCTTCCTAGTTCCCTTTTCTAGTTTTGTAATCTAGTTTTACAACTTAAACTAATACTCTTTTATACTTTTACTTACAATTACATTGCATTACCGAACTCCGAAAGTTCAAGACCTGGATTTCTATCAAGAGTCATACCAACACTCCATGCATTAACAAAAAGAAGTAATGGGTTACCCTTAAGATCCTGTATCTTCTTCATATCAGAAGTTCCGCTAAGCTTAGCTACGTCCACAGATTCATGGTTAACAATCCATCTGATATGTTCATATGGAAGTGGCTCCATACGAATCTCAACGTTGTATTCATTCTCAAGACGATACTTGAGAACTTCAAACTGAAGGACACCAACTACACCTACTATGATTTCCTCCATACCTGAAGAAATTTCCTGGAATATCTGAATTGCACCTTCCTGGGCGATCTGCGATATACCCTTAACGAACTGTTTTCTCTTCATTGTATCGATCTGACGAACTCTCGCAAAATGCTCTGGTGCGAAGGTTGGAATACCATCATACTTAATATTTTCTTTGGTATTGCAAATAGTATCACCAATAGAGAAAATACCTGGATCAAATACACCGATGATATCACCAGCATAAGCCTCTTCGAGAATCTTTCGCTCGCTGGCCATAAGCTGCTGAGGCTGCAAGAGACGCATGTTCTTGCCACCCTGTACATGCTTAACTTCTTCACTTGCATCAAAGTGTCCAGAACATATACGCATAAATGCGATTCTATCTCTGTGTGCCTTGTTCATATTGGCCTGAATTTTAAATACAAATGCTGAGAATGGCTTCTCTACTGGATCTATCATTCCCTGATCAGAATGTCTCGCAAGTGGAGTTGTTGTCATCTGAAGGAAATTCTGAAGGAATATTTCCACTCCAAAGTTTGTAAGAGCAGAACCGAAAAATACTGGTGTAAGCTTTCCATCACGTACTCTATCAAGGTCGAATTCTGCTCCGGCTATATCATAGAGCTCCATATCCTCATCAAGCTTGCCCTTGGCATCAGTACCAATACAATCAATAACTGCTGCTTCATCAGTGTAATCAATGATATGAGTTTCACCTTCCTTGGTACCTTTCTGAGTATCAGAATAAGTAACTATCTTCTTCTCTCTTCTATCATATACACCCTTGAAGTTCTTACCTGAACCGATTGGCCAGTTCATAGGGCAAGTTTCAATGCCAAGTTCTTTCTCGATTTCATCAAGAAGATCCAGTGTCTCATTGGCATCACGGTCCATCTTGTTAATGAATGTAAAGATAGGTATGCCACGCATACCACATACCTTGAAAAGCTTACGTGTCTGAGCCTCAACACCCTTAGAAGCATCAATTACCATGACCGCTGAATCAGCTGCCATAAGCGTACGATATGTATCCTCCGAGAAATCCTGGTGACCAGGAGTATCAAGAATATTGATACAGAAGCCATCATACTCAAACTGGAGAACCGAACTAGTAACGGAAATACCTCTTTCTTTTTCAATCTCCATCCAGTCTGATACCGCATGACGTGCTGTTGCCTTACCCTTTACAGAACCTGCCAGGTTGATTGCTCCTCCGTATAAAAGAAGCTTCTCGGTAAGTGTTGTCTTACCAGCATCGGGATGGGATATGATTGCGAATGTTCGCCTTCTGTTTATCTCTTTCTCTAAAGACATTGTATTAACTCCTTCGTCTGTTTCTTGCCTAAAAAAAGCCGTGACCTAAGTCACGGCCTTTTGTTATTTTTCTAAATAAGATTAGTCCTGATTTCTCTTCATGAATGAAGGCATTGAATAACCCTTATTCTCAAATTTGTTAGAGAAACGTCCTGAGTATGAACCAACCTGTGGAATAACACCTGTGTTACCTGTAGGTCTTCTGTTCATAGCTGGGTTAGTTGGCTGTGGAATAGAACCTGTATTGTTCATACCACCAATAGGACCTGTTGCATTAAGTGCTCTCTGGCCTTCCTCTGTATCAAGATTCATAGGCTCGATATTAGGAAGAGTAGATGTACCCTGCATCTGTGGTGTGCGTGATGCATATGGACTCTGAACAGGTGATACATACTTATCAGCTCTCTTAATACGCATCATAGCCTCGATTGGCATATCGATACCGGTTGCAATAAGTGTTACAACACAAGTATCTGTCATTGTCTCATCTGTACGGAATCCCCAGATAACATTTACATCATCACCTGTAATACTCTCAACATACTCAGAAGCTGCCTGAGCATCGAAGATTGTTAAATCACCAGTAATGTTAAGAATGATATCTGTACACTCAGCGATTGTTGTCTCAAGAAGTGGGCTGGCAACTGCAATCTTAACAGCTTCCATAGCCTTATCCTCACCATGACCTTCACCGATACCAATATGAGCGATACCCTTGTCAGCCATAACTGTTCTAATATCTGCAAAATCAAGGTTAACATCAGCTGGAATATTGATAAGGTCTGTAATACCCTGTACTGCCTGCTGAAGAACTTCATCAGCCTTGTGGAATGCTTCACGAAGTGTTGTTCTCTTATCACAAATAGCAAGAAGCTTCTCATTAGGGATAACAATCATAGTATCAACGTTATCCTTGAGCTGCTCGATACCTGCGATAGCTCTTTCCATACGCTTTCTCTGCTCAAATGGGAAAGGCTTTGTTACGATAGCTACTGTAAGGATACCCATCTCTTTAGCAATTCTAGCTACTACTGGAGCTGCACCTGTACCAGTACCGCCTCCCATACCAGCTGTTACGAATACCATATCAGATCCTTCGATTGTAGCTGCGATTTCTTCTGCATTTTCCTCAGCTGCTGCAGCACCCTTTGTTGGATCTGCACCTGCTCCAAGACCCTTAGTGAGTTTCTCACCAATCTGGATAGTCTTCTCAGCCTTGCAAAGCTGAAGAGCCTGCTTATCTGTATTGATACCTACGTACTGAACTCCGCGGATATCATCTTCAATCATACGATTAACTGCATTGTTTCCTGCGCCACCTACACCGATTACCATAATTCTAGCAACGGCCATTGACTCTCTACTTGTTATCTCAAGCAAAATTCCATCCTCCTATACACAATTTATATATTATTTTGTATATTCTATGAACATTCTATCTTATTTTATTATGTAAATTAAGTTAACGCAACCCATTAATATACTTTTTTTTATTGGATTTTGGCCTACTTGACCGACCAGGTCAATCAATCGCTTGTAAAGGTAAAATTTTGATTACCTTTATCATATGATCCCATTTCAAGATATCCCGACTTGCCTTCAAGCTGAGGTAGTATGGCGTCAAGACGCTGTATTTTCTCTTCAAGAAGTGCTTCTGTGCCAAGCCCTACTCGTACATCGCCAAAGTAAAGAGTTATCTTTTTATTCTTATCGAAATATATCTTATCTGTAATAATATTAAATTTATTGAGCAGATTAGTAATATTAAGTATTAAATGAAAAACACTATCATCCTTTACCGGAAGTGGCTCATACATAATAAAATGGTCAAACGAAAGACCTGTAACAAGCGGTACACCCTCTGTTTTTATATTGGAACTTTCCACTACTATTCCATCTTTGTCAAAATACTCATAGCAGCCTAGATAATCCACGTAGCCCGCAAGCTTCTTTTCATAAACAGTTATACGAACTGTATTCCTATCCACAACATCAACATCCATTTTCTCAATGAACGGAATATCAGTTATACTTCTGCCTCTGTATTTTAAAAACAGGAAAATTGAATTATCACCATACCAGCTGTTCTCCACAATACGTCTTATCTCAGCAGCATCATAATGCTGATTACCTTCAACGTATACATTGGTTACTGTGAATGATAAAAGAACTATATAGACGGCCGCCACCAGCACAAAGATAATGCCCTGAGCGATCAGTAGTTTTTTTAATTTATATATGCTGCCTTCGTAATATTCTTCATCCTTCTCAACTTCAGCATCTATTTCCTTGGCAGTCTTATTTTTAGTATTTCTATTCTTCTTATCTTTCTTCGACATTACCTAATCCTTTTGTTACATTGATAACCATACCTATTTCAAACATAAGGAAAAGAAGGGATGAACCACCTGAACTAATGAACGGAAGTCCTACACCTGTATTCGGTATACTATTTGTTACAACGGCGATATTTAACAGCGCCTGAATAGCAATATGGGCAAACACACCTGAAATAATGAGTTTATCTCTAAAACTAGGTACTGCCTTTGCTAACACCATAAGTCTATATATAAGAATTGCGTAGATAATAATTACTACAAACGCACCAACCAATCCAAGTTCTTCACATATAACTGCGAATACCATATCATTCTGGGCCTCGGGAAGCTTCATCTTCTGAAGTCCCTCACCTATTCCCTTACCTGTTATACCGCCTGAACCTATTGCATAAAGTGCATGAACTGTTTGGAAGTTATCTATACCAGATATATTGTTCTCTGGATCAAGCCACATCTTGATTCGGCCGCCTCGGAAACCGAAATCAACGAAATCATTTTTGATAAGAAATACTGCTAACACAGCAATAATCAGTACACCGCCGATAGCCAGAATATACATGGCATATCTTCTATCACCAACAAATATCATAACTGCACATATCATAAGTATAATAAGAGCACTGGACATGTTACTCGATACAACACCGAGCAAAAAAGCATAGCCTATTGATACTCCAGCGACCTTAAAAACATTCTTCCATGTGCCAAGATAATTATTTTTCGATGCAATCAAATACGCAAGAATTATGATAAGAACAGTCTTAATAATTTCCGCTGACTGAACAGTCATACTAATGCCAGGAACCTTGAACCATCTTCTGGCACCATTTAGTGTAACACCCATAGGGGTCAACAAGATGAATATTGAAATAACTCCAACAACACCTGCGATTATGGCAAAACGTTTTCCTCGAATATCTATGGTTGCACCTGCAATAAGCGCTACAATACCCACTAGGAAAGCAATAAACTGTCCTCGCAGTTCACCAAACTGCGATTTATATGCTGTACATGAGTAAAGCATAAGCAAACCAAATACAATAAGAAGAAATACGCAAAAAAGCATAAGGTAATCTATATATATAGGTGCCTTACGTGATGCCGCTCTATTAGGTTGTGTTCTTCTCACATTACCTGCCATTATTTTGCCTCAAATTCATGTACTATACGTTTGAAATCCTTGCCACGCACTTCGTAGTTAGGGAACATCCCCCAGCTTGCACATGCTGGCGACAATAAAACTGCCTGTCCTGGCTCTGCCTTTTCCCTACATACATTCATTGCCTCTTCAAAGGTTTCACATAGGATTACATTATTAAAGCCATGCTTATTAGCACATTCCTTGATTTTCTCCTTTGTCTGTCCAATAAGAACAAGATATGTTACTTTACCATCAAAGCTCTCTATCCACTCATCGTATGTATTCTGCTTGTCATAACCGCCACCAATAAGTACGGTTTTTCTATTCATAGCCTGAATGCCCTTGATAGCTGCGTCAGGGTTAGTACCCTTTGAATCATTGTAATAGTCAACACCATCAACTGTGGCTACGTACTCTATTCTATGCTCAACAGCATTGAACTCTTTGACTGAAGCAACAATATTATCCATAGGGATACCAAGTGCCTCGGTCATAGCCATAGCAGCCATAACATTCTCCACATTATGAGTACCAAGAAGCTTCATTTCATGAATATTCATGATTGCGATGCTCTCGCCCTCAGTTGATCTATATATAACATCATCGACCAAATAGAAACCATCCTTAAGAGTTGTCTTTGATGAAAACCATACCACTCTTGCAGGGCATTTAGAACCAAACTCATTAAGGTAGCTATCTTCAAAATTAAGAACACATACATCATTCTTTGTCTGATTCTTAGTTACATCCTGCTTGCATGCCACGTAATTCTCCATGGTATGATGTCTATTAAGATGATCAGGAGTTATATTAAGAATGGCTGATACTTCCGGATGGAAATCAACAGCTGTCTCAAGCTGAAATGAACTTATCTCAGCCACTGTCACATCATCATCTGTTGTATCAAGCGCAGCGTCTGTATATGGATCTCCGATATTACCAACAACAAAGCTCTTGCCGTAATAATCAGCAACTATCTTGCCTGTAAGCGCTGTTGTAGTAGTTTTTCCATTTGTACCAGTGATACCAACAACACGGCCCTTAGCAAACTGATAAGCAAGCTCTATCTCGCCCCATACAGGAATTCCTCTAGACTTAAATGAATCAACGAACTCAGTATCAACTGGAATACCCGGACTCATAACAAGTAAATCAGCACCATTCTTGACATCTTCAGGAAGTGTTCCTGCATATACCTCACATACTACTGGTGAAATCTTATTAAGGAGAGCTTCCTTATCAAGATTTTCATTCTCATCATAAATAATAGGGCAAGCGCCAACGCCGCCAAGAAGTCTTGCAGCTGCAACACCACTTTTACCAGCGCCCATAACTATTACTTTTTTATTTTTAATTTCATTTCTATCCATAATATATAATCCTCTTTTTTCGATTATTACCAAAGGCCATCAAATGCTATAAAGCACGCAAGAGCTGTCACTATAGTAAACACAGCAACCACCTTGGTCTCAGACCATCCGCCAAGCTCAAAATGATGATGAATAGGCGACATACGGAATATTCTTTTACCGTGAGTAAGCTTGAAGTATGATACCTGAATCATAACTGATAATACTTCAATAACATATATAACACCGATTATTAATAAGAATAACTGAAGCTGCATAATATATGCCACAGCTGCAACAAAACCTCCAAGCGCCAGGGCTCCTGTGTCTCCCATAAATACCTTGGCTGGATGAGCATTGAATGTGAGGAATCCAAGAAGACCTCCAATAAATGCCATGGAAACTGGTGTAACACCACCGCCAAGAGCAATTGAAGCTACCGCAAAAAATACGGCCATAACAGCAGTGACACTACTAGCAAGTCCATCCACACCATCTGTGAAATTGGATCCTGTATCAGTTCCAATAACAACAAAATATATGAGTGGTATATTAAACCATCCAAGGTCAAGGTATACGCCCTCAAAGAATGGAATCTTCATTGCAAGACTAAGTCCTAATACTTTAGTGATATATAATGCAAATAAAGTTGTTATCACAAGCTGAAGACTCATCTTCTGCCATGCCCTAAGACCCATTGATCTTTTCTTAACAACCTTGATATAGTCATCGAGAAAACCAACTAAACCAAAGCCAAACGTAAGGAGCAAAACGGGAAGTGTTGCTGGAAATCTTCCTATATATACAAGAGCAGAAACAAGAACACCTGTAAGAAAGATAACACCACCCATCGTTGGTGTGCCAGTCTTCGCTTTATGTGATTCAGGTCCTTCATTTCTTACAGTCTGTCCAAACTTCAGTTTATGAAGAAATGGAATGACCTTAGGTCCAAGTAATACTGTTATAAAAAATGATATTGCAAATGGTACAAATACCGATTTATCTACTACTGCCAAAACTGATGACATATTATTCCTCCACTCCTGACTCATCCATTGTATGACCTACAGACGCACCATTCTCGTCCTGGAAGATACTACTTGAAGATCCATTTATAGGCTGTCCTGTTTCTGGATCAAGGTATTCACCATTAAGAGGGTCAATGGCATAGCCTGTATTTTTGTCTATAACAATATCTTTTCGTTTTTCGTTATCATTATCGATTTCCAGATCAATTACCTCTTTTTCTGGGGCCTGTTCTGGAACGCTATTCTCACTGACTACAGTACCCGCTTCAAAAGCAGCCTGCTGTGTTTCCTGAAGAATCTGAGCGCCTCGCTCCTCAAGCTCCTGCTTCTCCTTATCAGTAAGAGGCTCTGTCATATAAATATTCATATAAGGAAGAACATCTGTAAGAATGCTCTTACACATCATACAGGCATACATAGTAGCTGTATCCTGAGAAGGTGTGTTAGGACGGTCAATAACACAGTATATTGCTATCTGCGGATCATCTGCTGGAGCAAAACCAATAAACGATACGACATAATCGACTTTACCAGCACCAGAATGCTCTGCTGTACCAGTTTTACCACCTATCTTGTATCCTGCAGGACGTGCTCTCTTACCTGTACCTTCCTGAACAACGCCGATACAATAATCAATCATAAGATCTGTAACCGATTCAGATACTGTCTGACGAAGAAGTAATGGGTCGATATTTTCTATGGTTGCACCATTGTCATCAATAATCTTGCTAACAACATGAGGCTTGTAATAATATCCACCATTAATCACCGAACAGAACGCCGATATAACCTGAATCATTGTAACATTATAACCCTGTCCGAACGATGATGTTGCAAGCTCTGTAACGCCCATCGTATTCTCACGGAATACCAGTGAGTCAGTACGCATTTCACCAGCAAGGTCAATGTTAGTCTTAAGACCAAAGTTGAAATTATCAAGATATTTTATAAGAGTCTTTGAACCTATTTTCTGTCCTATCTGAATAAGACTTACGTTACAAGACTGCTCAAACGCGCCCTTAACTGTAAGCTGTCCCTCTCCATAACGGTTATGGCAACGAATGGTAACACCGTCACCAAACTTAAGGAAGCCATTGCAATAATAAGTATCACCATCGTGAATGGCGCCCGCATCAAGTGCTGCTGATACTGTAA
>JAZRXF010000027.1:0-11027 GCA_045600085.1 Lachnospiraceae bacterium | reverse complement strand
TTTTTTAGCTTTTGTATTTGCATTTATTGTTTTCAGTTATTCGTGTTTTTTCTGTTCGCTTTTTTTCACTTCATCATTATTGACTATTTTAACTTCCTTGGCTGGGTACCACTCAGGATGTTTTAGTCTTCTCTTGTACATTGCTTTAGTATATATATGAGTAGCGCCAATTACAATATATACAAGAACCAATACTGAAAGAGCAGCTTCAATAATATTTATAATTACGTCCTGGAATTGACCAAAAACAGCAGTAAATACATTCTTAATACCAATTCCTATTTTTTCATAGAATGGTCTGTCGATATGATAATCGATTTCTACAGAGATATCAGAATAGCTCAGGATTTTTAACAGCTCGTCGCGAGTTACGACGTTCTTGCCCTTGTTGTCATCATTCTCTTCTACGATATCATAGTTATCATAATTTTTAATGGACTGGTTATATACAGAAACCATGAACCCATTAGTATCGCAGTACGAATTGAGCAAATCAACTATACTCTGAACATCTTCTTCCTTGGCCTGAACTGTGAACTTCACAACTCCTGTTGCTGAGTATTTTGTATTGTCATTGTTTTCATCTACTCGAAATGAATTGCTAAGATTTTCTATGTATGCGTCCTTGTCCTCGATGAACTTTTCTACAGAATTGTATACCTCCATCGCCTGATCTTTATTTTTAACTGAACCACCAGCTTTGTAAGTATATGAATAATCAGCCATTTCGCTGTTCATTTTAAAACTGTCAAAATATGTGGCATCTGTCCTGCTTGCATAAATAACGCTACTATTCACAGTCGAGCTATCCATTGAATTACCTGCTTTGCCAGCTGCGGCACTTGAATAGTAAGATCTTGGTGCAGTGCTGCATCCTGAAAGCAATGCAAGTGTGGCAGCTCCACATACTACTAATCTAAATACATTTTTCTTCATAATTTGAACATACTCCTTATGTTTTTTATCTTGTAAAGACACGGATGAACTTTAGTGATTTATGGATTATTGGTGCCTTTTCTTCTCTAATTGCAAAGATATGCCTGGTTATCCAAGATATTACTAACGATTATAACTATGTCACCATTGCATACCTTTTCATATGTTTCTTTATCAACATGTATATTCTTGGCGTAGAGCTTGTGAGGCACAGACTGATAAGCAACCAGCGAATAAATAATATTAGATGAACTATGGGTATGGCTTCTTCTCCATGTTTTCGCTATCACTTTGACATACGCCACCTTCTTCGGTCCTTTGGCCCTGGCAATAACAAGAAGAATCATCAAAACACTAATTGGCACAATAAAAACTGGTATTATATATCGCATGGCTGGTGGATCGAAATCTACTGGCAATACTGCTGCTGCCACGCAGACAGCAATACTCGAAAGAATAAGAATACATATAAAAAAAGTTGCATTCTTCATTGCTCTCTTGCCAAACCTTGCGGCAAACTCCTTCTCTCTGTCGCTAAGCTTGGATTTATACGTAAAATCCTTGCAACCGCATAACCTGTATCCCATTTTTTCTATTTTTTCTATTTCTTCTATTTCTTCTATTTCTTTTATACTGGTCATCACTTCACTCATCGATATGTGGCTCTCCATCTTCATCGATTGCTTCTATATCTATTTTCATATCCATATTCATATCTATGCCTGGAAAAACATTGGCTATATCATCCTCGCTAAAGCCATACTCATCCATAATATTAGCTAGGGCTTTGGCAACAGCGCTATCATATTTATCAAAATTGTGTTCATTGATATTACAGGTTTCAATATCATTAATAAGCACATTAAGTTCTTCGTCTACAATAACGCTATATATCTGTATACAGCATGAGTTGCCATTATACTGTGAGTGCCATAACAGATAGGTTTCTCCTGGATTTATACCTTTAAATGAAGCAGCGTCTCGTTGTTTATACATTGATATTGCATCGGAGATCTTGGATTCATGCTTTGCCTCTTCAATTATCCCACTATCCCTTATAGCATACGAAACATAGAATCCTTCAGGCTGAAGGCCTTCATCGACTATTGTCACTTCTGACCCGGAAAATACATTTTTCATTTTATCAAGAGCACTAACCTTAATCATATGGCTAGCTACCAAGCAAACAAAAACTGCACCAAGCGCTATTCCTAGCAGCATTATTACTTTCTTGGATTTCTTTATTCTTTTTTCCCCAGCAACTATACTCATAGATTCGTCCTCTCTTTAAGCCCTACTTTTTTTTCATACCTATATCACGTTTGAAAGGGCGTTTTTTATGGTGTTAAAACATCTTTAGCGCGGGGTGAAACATTCGATATTTTAAATGCTGTCCTATGATTACAATCCTGCTGCCATTGCCACTACCTTTCTCTGACAATTCGCAGTAAAGATAGTCGCCTGTACAATTTACTTCGTAGACACCTTCGTTTCGAGTTTTAACATATCCTTTCACTCGAAATACAGTTCCATATTCTTTATGCGAGAAAAGCATTTTCACTATATGCAAAAGCTCTTCTTTATCAGCTACTTCAAGCTCCAGCTCCTCGCTTTGAAATACACCTGAATGCTCGAATACTTCTCTATCATGAACCATACGATAATATCCTGCATCCATGAAATCTTCATAATCACTGTCTGTCAGTTCATCCCATGGTTTCACACAGTATTCTGCTGCCAAACCATTCTCGCAGCCTTTGCTGTTGACCACTCCCTCTATCCAGTCTATGGCCGACTGCACTCCATTTTCATCTAATAGCTGAGTCTTACTTAGCAGCACAGTCCCAGAAGCAACGAGCTGTGAAAACATGAGATACTCAGCTTCACTAGTAAGTACCGGTCTTGAGAATGGATCAACTATCGTAATAATAGTCCCTATCTCGCAGCAACACGATACTCTTGGATCAGTCATTACGTCAAAGAATTCATCGACGTCATATATTCCTGATGGTTCCACAATTATCCTGTCAATATCAGCCTTGGAGGATTCTACAAGCATACTTATAAATGCTGACTTACCTATACAGCACATACACATACCCGCCAGATCACTTATATGACAATCATCATCCTCTATGTTTCTAAGAATAGCGCTATCCACGCTTTCCTTTCCAAACTCATTCTCGATTATATGTATTTTTTCACCCTGTCCTCTTAGATACTCCACATACCTTTGTATAAATGTGGTCTTACCTGCCCCAAGAAAACCAGTTATCAAATCAACCTGAATCATATTAATCCTTACTTATTTTAGTGATAGATATGTGTATTATAACACGAAACATAGTAACAACATTTTCCATAAATTAATGACAGCCAAGACGTATTTTATTTATAATAAAAAGAGCCAGTGCACAAGGCGCGGCTACATGAAAAGAATGGTGATTAATATTCATGGCGGTGAATCTCCGAGTCAAGTGCATATACTGCTTGGAGCATTGCCTAATAATAAAGAAACTCTTTTCCCTGGAAATATGCAAAAAGAATACTATAGCAAAGTATCAATTAATGATCAGCCAGGTGGACTTGTTATCATATATGAAGATGATAAAGTGAAATCTTTTGAATGGACAGAAAACCAGATAAATTATTCACAATATCATGATGATGAACTGGCTGAAGCTGCTTTCAAAAACAATCAAACACTATTTGAAAGTGTCGAAGAATATTATATTAGTCAAAGCTATGAAAAGTTTTTCGAAAATAAACTTGATGCAGAAGCTGATAAGCGCTATGCCATCTGGACAAGCAACTTAACTAACAAGGATTATCCAGATAAGCATATTGTTATCACGATGGATGGTAAAGAAATCGAATGTGGTACTATTCATATTCACATGAACTAAACTTGTCACTTAGAAGAACCTGCATAACACCGTTATCATCATTACTAGGTGCGATATGCTTGGCTATAGCCTTAAGATCGTCATGCCCATTTATCATACAGTAGCTTTCTTCGCAGGCCTCCAGCATTTCTTTATCATTGAGATAATCACCAAATGCTGCTGCCTCACTGCGATCTATGCCAAACGTTTTTAACAAATGCTTAATTGCAGTACCTTTATTCACATCATTATTGGCTATATCAATCCAGCGTTCTCCTGATAGTACACACGATACATCACCTTCAAGATTAGAAAGCTCTGCAACGTGCATCGCTGCGTCATGATTCTCGAAGAATATAGCAATCTTAAGAACCCTGTCCTTGTCGATATATTCATACAGATCATCAACTCTCTGTATTCTGGCGTAGTACACACCTGTCTGATTAAATATTTCATCGTTCACATTAAGTATATATGCACTTTTCTCACCGCATACTATTGGATGCGCATGAGGAATAGCAAGCACTCTATCCAGACTACTACGTACATCCGCTGTTTTCATTGAATTGATATATATTCTTTCATTGTTCTCATCAAAAACAAGTCCACCATTTTCCGCTATGATGGTGATATTATCCCTTCCTACCGGAAAGTCTCGAAGTATAGTATAGTACTGTCTTCCACTCGCAATAACAGTTCTAATCTCACTGTGCTCACGTACCCATGGAAGAAACTGCTCTGGCATATTTTTATCACTGTCTAGTAACGTTCCATCAAGATCGAGCGCCAATAATTTTATGCTCATTATTTTATTCCTCTGACTTTTTTATTATTGCTATTATTATAGCAATACAGTCGTAAAATGCCACTTATTGATAATATAGTAGCAGTTTTAATAGCACAAAAAACTAATTATCCCACTCTACCCCTATAATAAATCCTGGCAGTACTATACCGAGTAGCCCTATTCTTATCACCCAGTCATTTAGGATGCCTACTTCTGTATATCGAGATACCACCTCTGTAAACACAAAGTAAATGATAGCTGTGGCCAGGATACCTACTATAGCACATACTATACAGATCATTAGTCTTATCACAAAAGCTTTTCCACTCTTTTTAGAATTATAGCCTAGATACACGAACTCTAGCATAGCAGCAAGGCCATACACAAATACAAGAACAGGCAATAAGAATGCATATATTCCAATTCCCCATCTTTCATGATTATATAAAAATGTGAGACCTTGAATCAGCGCCACTGAAAGAAATGCATTTATAATATTAGCTTGCAAAATTGGAGTGCGCGGACTGTCTTCATATTTATCATATATATAATGCTCATATAAAAAGGCTATCATAGCCATGACGACAAATATCTGATAAATGTACTCAAATATATACTCAATATTCTGTCGAATCAATTCAAACTCGTACATAGAGTGATCATTCAACATAGAGCAGATTATTGCCGCCCAAATGAAGGCAATAGTATATTTTCTTTTTCTGACTACATTTATTAATCTATTTCCAAAACTATCTTTCACGCTAATCTCCTTTTTATGTGCATCGATGATATTCTTTAACAACTTATATATGACACGATAGCGTGAGCTGTATTTAGAAATCTCGTATTATATCTATGATAGTATCATCATATGGTCTATCGTACTGATCCTCAGTATATTCATCTGACCACGCAGAATATACATCAAGCTCTGTAGTAATAATCATATTGTTTTTTATACATCCGTATTCAAGAACATCAGCATCCTCTGCTTCAAATATACCAAGCATTGTAAATGTATCCTGCTCTTTAATCTCATAGGCCCTTTTAATCCAATTTTCATATGCTGATTTTGCATCATCGGCTGTTTCGTATATATATACATTCATCTTATGATAATAACTATCTTTGTCATCACCTTTGTATACATACTGTGTACAATCACTTCCTGCGAAATTGAGTTCTTCTCTATATTCCCACTCAGCATCAGGTGTTCTTTTATTCAAGTAATCCACTGTATATAAACCTGGGTATAAACATCGACGTGAGACTTCGACATTCATCTCAGTTACTTCACCAGATTCTCTATCATAACTATAGATAATATTGTAGTGTCGTGGAAATTCATCATCAGTACCAGCTGTATCACTACTCTGGTTATAATTCACCTTACAAAATGTTCCATTATAACTATCTGGAACTGTGAGCATTGTTATTTTCAGAACTGCATACTCTTCAGAATTATCTTCGTTTTTATATAATGCAAACAAGATTCTTCCCACAGGATTTTGTTCGCCATCAAGACTTTCTATGTTTTTCACATAAGTCCATCCGTCCAGATAACCTGCCTCTTCAAGTTCTACTCGTATATCCTGACATTCCTTCATTGGTTCGCAGCCTGTCATCGTGCCAAGAAGCAAAATAAACAATAAGGATATGATAGCTTTTTTTAGTATATTTAAATGCGTCATTTAATTTCTGAACCTCCCCACTCAACTACCGTGAAGCCTTTTCTTTCAGGTGTTACGATAACCTGTGGCTCGATGTCGATGGCTTTATCTGTGCCATACCATGTCATAAATACCCTTATCATAGTATCTGGTTCTGGATTAACATGAAGCTTACATCTGGCTTCATACTCCCTTGTATCGAATGAGATAACATTGTACTCATTACTCTCCATAAGTGGAAGCCAGTATACTATGAACTCATTGGCCTCTCTTCTATTAAGTCCAAGCTCTGCAAGCTTTTCCTCTAAAAAGACAGCTGTATCGCTTCCCTTCACGCAGTAGCCCTGTTCGATGACATATGGCGTACTTGTCTTAGCCTCCCAGTAAAGGTAGTTATACTCTTTACCACCAGCTTTTATTAAACCATCACTATCCGCTACTACTGACCAGCCATCGCCGTATGATGGATATGTACAGGTAAGCTCAGTATCTGTCAATTCTAATGATACATCTACTGCTGTATTATCTTCCTCCGGATATAAATATATAACAGGCTTATCATCAGAAATATCACTAGGATCATATGGCATACCATAATCCTCAAGATTCTTGATTTCATCCTTGGTATAGCAATATATCATATTGATATCTGCGTCTGTATCTACCTTTGTTGGTATGACACAAACATATCCATTGCCGCTGGCCATTACTCCATGAGTATCCTCATTATAGTAGTAGTCTATCCTGTCCTTGCTATCATTGTACTCTATGGCAACAGGAGTAAAATCAGCCCAGCTGTATGTACTAATATACATAACAACAATATAGTTACTATCCTCGTCGTCATACTCCTGGTCTACGAAGAAATCCTCACAAAACTCTTCATATTCGTCGTAATCATATATCACGCCATGACGTAGACTTTCGTATTCCTTGCTATTAATATCGATGACCTTATCAATATCATTATCGATGGCTACATAGCTTGTGTCATAATACGACGAATCTAAGTTATCAGCCCATTCACTACCAAAGGTTGCGTAATAGTATTCATCTCCAAGCTTACCAGTCATCTGATAATATGTTTCACCATCGATCTTAACCTTCTTGTAGGATTTAGATTTCTTTTTATCTTTTTTCTTACTTTCAGTTTTGCTATCATCACCTGATTTAATATCAGATGCCTCGCATCCAACAAATGACAGGCACATCAAGCAAATAAGAATGGCCAATAATTTCTTTTTCATACTTACATCTCCAATAAACTAATAAATATAATGCATGTTGTCTGGTGTTTATTCAGCTATTATATACACATCATCAGGCGTAATTCGGCCGCCTTCGTTCATAACAATCCAGTCGGTAATGTTCTTGTAATCAATATCCATAATCGCGCCCTTATGAAGACCTGCTATAAAGTATGGCTCCTGAGTAAGCTCTGCCTTGAAATGATCATCGCCTATCTCCTTAACTTCAAAATAGATATGCTCAAAACCACTGCACTTTTCTTTATGCTCCTCGTCAACCTCAAGACCAACCTTGGTTAATACAGTACAGTTGCCTGTTGCAAAAAGCTTCTTCATATAAGAGATTCTCTCCTGCGCAAGATCGCGCATTCTTGCTGTCTCTTCACTTGAAATCATGAATACTGGATTGGCTGATAATAAATCATCAAAAACATTGACTGGACTAGCCTTACGCTCATTAAAACTTGCCTCGTCTGGATAACAGAAGATAGCATATGTATCATGATTATGACCTTCTTCACGGTCTTCCATGTTACCAAGTGTGATATTATCATACTGCTCAATAGCATCCTTGTAGTTCATGATAGTTCCAATAAATGGAACGTCATTAGTTATATGTGCAAGGAATAATGGTTCACCCTCTTCGATAGTGACGCCATCCAAAAATCTCTTGGCCATGATATCGATAAGATTATAATGGTTATTGTAATTGTCACGACTTGAGCCAAGAATCTCGAGCTCTGGGATACCACATCTATTTAAGCCATGGGTATGAAGCCATACCTCAGGTGACTTTTCCTGATCCGATACAGCCTGAACAGTAAAGAGATACCTTGGTGAAGGTGGAACATTACTTGATGCTGCAAGTTTTACCCACTTGGCTGAAAGAATCTTCTCACTGCCCTCATCAAGAATACAAAGTGCCTCTGGCATAAGTGCATCCATAATCTTAAGCTGAGCATGATATGAGCCAAGCTTATTGTCATTAAATGGCATAGTAACAGCAATACCTGCAGATGCTCGGCCAAGCTTCTCAAGATCAAGGTCCTTGAAGAAATGAAGCATTCTAAACATCTCTGGAACAGGTCTTTCTATACACTCAATGGTTATATCATACTCTTCATCATCAACTACTACTCCCACAGAATAGTAATCACCGTCCTCGGTGCTTTCTTTCTCAAAGCCAAGTACCTCGATGGTATCGCTATTCTTTAATCTCTCTACTGCAGTTTCAAGTGTATCAGCCTCTTTATCAGGATCGCATAATGCAACCATAAACGAATCCTCTTTATATTCCATTTTCCAGCCGTCATCATCCTTGTCGAATTCTTTTACAAGAGCTTCTTTCTCCTCATTAGATATCCAGCCATACTTATAAAAAGCACTGTCCTTAACATACTTTGTCATAATGATTATGTTATTAAGTGCCTCGCTCTCATCACTGTGATGAGTAAATGTATCATAAGCTGAACCACATATATACGAACGGATAAAGTCATCCCAGTTATCGAAATAAGTTACTACAAGATAACCTGTGTATCTCATGCCAGATGCATACTGCTGAGGCTCGATTACTCCTGCTGCATAGGCTAGTCTTATAAGGTTCATTCGCTCAGCAAGGTCAAATGCCATAAAGCCCTTATCGCCAACTACATCCTTAAACTTTTCAGCATATGCCTTAAATAAACGGAATATAGTTCTACTCTTCTCATCAATCTCTTCTAAGTCAAATGAAGGCTCGCCATTCCAGAATGAAAGAAAATCCATGTACTCACGGTGAGTTCTGTATCTATTGGCAAGGTGCTCACCAAGCTCCTTCTGGTTAGTTATCTTAAGAGCCTCATTAAAAAACTTCTTGGCAGTCTCTCTTGCTTCTTCATCCTCAATAATTCCAAATAAATCCATGGAAAGAGGGCTCTCAAGTCCTGGAAAAAGTTTGTACGCTGCTGGATATGTTGCAAGATATTCGAATACCATCTCATTACAGCTATCCTCATGCTCGCCCTTTACTGCCTCTTCCTTCATTCCTGCTATAGTAGTCTCAAGAAAACCAAGCATTGATTGTAAATCTAATTGTTCTGACATAATTATTTTTTCTCCTTTTCCCCTATTCTTTATCTGAAAATGCGGCAATTAAAATTATTATTCCAAATGCTAAGAATACACCGCCAAATACAACAACTCTTGGATCTTTTACCACGAGTGGATTAAATGAAAGATTGCTAAATTCAAGTACAGCACCAACTATTGCAAAAAATAGACCAACAAGAATTATGATTATTTTGCTTCCGGTACCTAGTCCTTTTTCTTTTTGCAATTCTGGATTGATACTATCACCAATTGAATTGTATTTTTGAATTAAACGATATATATTGAAACGACCGATTATTGCACCACATATTCCACCTACTACGGCACCAACTATGGCTAGTATTAATGAAAATCCCATACTTCCTGCCTCCTATCTTTTTGTTAAATCAAACATTGATTCCGAATTAATACTGAATGCTAAGTTGTCATATTTCTTCTTTGCTTTGCTTCCTGTCATAATCATCGAACCTGCTATGATAACAAATAGCATTCCAGACCACCATATAGGCAGGTATGCAAAAAGAAGCGCACCTAATAATGCAAATATGATACCAAAAAGAATGGAGTCTTTAGTTTGCTTTCTGGCAATCTTATTCTCATCGACTGGAATAGTTCCTACTACCTTGCCAGTACATCCATTAATTAAAAGAATAACAAGCTCATCGGCAATCTTGAAAGTAATGAAAAATACAGGAACAAACAGATATGACCTATCCAGAAGTTTGTATTCCTCACTGATTATCTCTGCCCTAAATGTGCCAGTATTCCTATATAAGTCTGCATAAACCTCTCGCATTTCTCTTGGTGGTGCAGGAGTTTTTAATATTGCATTCTCAAGTAATATCTCACGTAAATATTCTTTAGCATCCTCAGTTCTATCATCGGCTGAAACATCATTACAATCAGCGTAAAAGCCTGACAGATACGCAGGATGAAAGTCCACCATATTGCTGGCAGGAAATGGATTAAGCTGCTTGGAAGCATAATCGTTGAATCTCTTCGAAGCATCTAACATTACTGTATGCTCCTTGGATGCCTGTGGTGTATATGTTACTTTCTTACTTTCACTGTCAGTCATTGTAATGCTTGTTGAAATGCTCATTTTGCTCTCATAAGCATAGTATGGCATATAAATAGCATTAACCGATTCCACGCTTATACTATCAAGGCCATCCATAAGATATCTGGCTCCACTGTACTTGGCCTTGGCACGAGCAAGTGCCTGCTCCTTATTAAGTACAAATGGAATAATCTTCTTAGGCTTTCTCTCCCTGGACACTCGGTCAAACATAATTGTTGGCTGACCACAATATGAACAAAGCTTTGAAGCCTCCACATCATTGGTCATGATTTCTGATCCACATGAACTACAATGATATACATTGATATCCATATAATCGTCGGTAGAAGC
>JAZRXF010000026.1:0-29314 GCA_045600085.1 Lachnospiraceae bacterium | reverse complement strand
AGCAACATCACGTCCACTCATAAGCTTACCATCTGTTTCGATGATAACACGATTTCTAAGTCCATTAGCAACAAGTGTCTGATGAGCCTCAGCAAGACCGAGCTCCCATGGAAGACCTGCGTTGTGAATTGAACTGATAGGTGCTGCACCTGTACCTCCGTCATAACCAGAGATAAGAACTACGCTTGCACCTGCCTTGGCAACACCTGCTGCAATAGTACCAACACCTGCTTCGGAAACAAGCTTAACTGATATTCTTGCATCTTTGTTGGCATTCTTAAGGTCGTAAATTAGCTGAGCCAAATCCTCAATTGAATAAATATCATGATGAGGTGGTGGAGAGATAAGACTTACACCTGGCGTTGAATGTCTTGTCTTAGCGATCCATGGATATACCTTCTTAGCTGGAAGATGTCCACCTTCACCTGGCTTAGCGCCCTGACCCATTTTAATCTGAATTTCTCTAGCAGAAAGAAGATATCTTTCTGTTACACCAAATCTACCTGATGCAACCTGCTTAATAGCTGAGTTCTTGTCAAGTTTCTTACCTACTGACTCGATTCTCTCCTCAGACTCACCACCTTCACCTGAGTTACTCTTACCCTTAAGGTGGTTCATTGCTATAGCAAGTGCTTCGTGAGCTTCCTGAGAGATTGATCCATAAGACATAGCACCTGTCTTGAATCTCTTAACGATTTCCTGCTCAGACTCTACTTCCTTAATATCGATGGCTTCTGCTGGATAGTTGAAATCAAGTAAGCTTCTGATGAAACCACTTTCCTCGCTATCAATCATGGCTGTATATTCCTTGAACTTCTCATAATCACCATCTCTTGTAGCCTGCTGGAGCTTATGAATTGTCTGTGGATTATAACGATGCTCTTCTCCATCGCTTCTATACTTATGCTTACCAACTGAATCAAATGAAAGATCACTATTAAGACCAATTGGATCAAATGCTTTACTATGCTGGTCATTGGCTGCGTCAGCAATGTCCTGAAGACTAATACCACCGATACGACTTACTGTACCAGGGAAGTACTTGTCAATAACATCACTTGAAATACCAATAGCCTCAAAAATCTTACTACCCTGATATGACTGGATAGTTGAAATACCCATCTTAGATGCAATCTTAACAATACCGTGAAGTACTGCGTGATCATAATCATCAACTGCTGCATAATAATCCTTATCAAGGATTCCCTCTTCAATAAGCTGAGCTATTGAAGCATGTGCAAGATATGGGTTAATCGCACTTGCACCATAACCAAGAAGTGTTGCAAAATGATGAACTTCTCTTGGCTCACCTGATTCTAAAATAAGTGACATAGCTGTACACTTCTTTGTCTGAACCAGATAATTGTGAACTGATGCTACTGCTAATAATGATGGAAGTGCAACATGGTTCTCATCCACACCTCTATCGGAAAGGATAAGGATTGTTGCTCCTTCTCTATATGCCTTATCTACTTGTACAAATAGTTGATTTAGAACTCGTTCTATAGGTGTACTCTTGTAGTAGACAGTGGATACTGTGCGGACTTCGAAGCCATCCTGCTTCATGTTCTTGATTTTAAGTAAATCAAGATCATTTAAGATTGCATTCTCAATCTTAAGCATCCTACAGTTACCAGGATCATCCTTCAAGAGGTTACCATTCTTACCAACATAAATAGTGGTAGATGTAACTATCTTCTCACGTATTGCATCAATAGGCGGATTAGTAACTTGTGCAAATAACTGCTTGAAGTAGCTAAATAACGGCTGATGCTCCTTAGACAATACTGCCAAAGGTGTATCGACACCCATAGAACCAATTTCTTCCGAACCATTAAGAGCCATAGCATAAATGCCATTTCTGTACTCTTCGTAAGTATAACCAAATGCCTTCTGAAGCTTTGCTCTCTTCTCTCCAGCACAGTCTTCAACCTTACTGTTCGGTATTTTCAAATCATGAAGTCTAAGCAGATTACTATCGAGCCACTCACCATAAGGACTCTTTGCTGCATATTCTTCCTTTATATCTTCATCGCTCTTAATAACACCTGCTACTGTATCTACAAGTAACATCTTACCTGGATGAAGTCTTTCCTTGCATATTACATGGCTTTCATCAAGGTCAAGTACACCAACCTCAGATGAAAGGATAAGACGATCATCATCCATAACATAGTATCTTGAAGGGCGAAGTCCATTTCTATCAAGGATGGCGCCAAGATAATCACCATCAGAAAATACGATGGAAGCAGGACCATCCCATGGCTCCATCATAGTTGCATAGTACTGATAGAAGTCTCTTACTTCTCTTGATAATGTATCATTGAATGCCCAAGGCTCTGGAATCATGATCATTGCAGCAAGAGGAAGACTCATACCGCTCATCATAAGATACTCAAGAGCGTTATCAGCCATAGACGAATCAGAACCACTAGTATTAACAACTGGGAATACCTTTGTTACGTCATCACTTGAAAACTTATCGGACACCATGGTCTCTTCACGAGCAAGCATCTTATCAGCATTACCCTTGATAGTGTTAATCTCACCATTGTGAACCATGAGTCTGTTTGGATGAGCTCTTTCCCAGCTAGGATTTGTGTTAGTTGAAAAACGCGAGTGAACCAGCGCGATTGCTGACTCATAATCTTCATCCTGAAGATCATAGAAAAATGTACGAAGCTGTCCTACAAGAAACATACCTTTATATACGATGGTTCTTGAAGAAAGCGATGGAATATATGTATTATTATTACTCTGCTCAAATGTACGACGAGCAATGTAGAGTTTTCTATCGAAATCAATACCAGCCTCAACATCTTCAGGCTTAGCAATAAATGCCTGATAAATAGCTGGCTTACAAGCGAAAGCCTTCTCACCAAGAACATCATCCTTGGTAGGAACCTCTCTCCAGCCCAGGAACTTCATACCTTCCTTGGCTATAATAACCTCAAACATACGCATTGCCTGGAGTCTCTGAATCTCATCCATAGGGAAGAAGAACATACCAACACCGTACTCTCTTGCATTACCAAGCGAGATACCAAGCTGCGCTGCTACCTTACTAAAAAATTTGTGTGAAATCTGTGTGAGTATACCAACACCATCACCTGTCTTGCCTTCAGCATCCTTACCAGCTCTGTGCTCAAGGTTCTCAACGATGCTAAGTGCATCACCTACTACCTGATGAGACTGGTTACCTTTAATATTAACGATGGCGCCTATACCACAGTTCTCATGTTCGAATCTAGGATCGTATAGGCCGTTCCGCCACATGGTCTTATACATATCTTTCACTCCTTTTAGTTTTATTTCCTATTCAAGGGCCCTACCTTGACGGCGGGCCCTTTGAATTTAGATTTAATAGATTTTATTTTTAAGATTTTTATTCTTCATCCTGAAGAGCGTCATAACCCTCTTCACCAGTTCTTACCTTTACTACGTTCTCTACGTCGTAAACGAAGATCTTACCATCACCGATGTGTCCTGTGTAAAGAACCTTCTTGGCTGTTTCGATAACGCTTCTTACTGGAACCTTGCTGACTACGATATCAACCTGTACCTTAGGAAGAAGTGTTGCCTCAACTGGAACGCCTCGGTAATATTCCTGCTTACCTTTCTGAGTACCGCAACCCATTACGTGAGCTACTGTCATACCAGTAATACCAAGCTTCATCATTGCAGTCTTAAGACTTTCAAGTCTTGCTTCCTTACAAAGGATTTCAACCTTAGTAAGTTTTGGAACATCGCTGTCAACTGTCATAACAGTCTTAACCTTAACTGCTTCAGATACTGGAACATCTCCTGTAATTGCATCTTCAACAACTACATCCTCGTAAATCATTTCAGGTGACATTGCGAATCCTGCATAAGCTGATGGAAGACCATGCTCTGTAGCATCAAGACCAATGATTTCTTCTTCTCTTGTAACTCTAAGACCTAATGTCTTCTTAATAAGTAAGAATGTTATTGTAATAGTAACTGCTGTCCAACCCGCTGTTGCTGCAAAGCCTATACACTGAATACCAAGTAATTCAAATCCACCACCGTAGAAAAGACCTGTTAATGTTTCACCAGAAGCATTGGCAATTGCATATCCTGGAGCTGTGCTTGTTGCGAAAAGTCCAACTGCTATTGTTCCCCAGATACCATTTAACATATGAACTGCTACGGCACCAACTGGATCGTCGATATGAAGAACATAGTCAAGGAACCAAACACCAAATACTACTAAGAGACCAGATACAGCACCGATTACTACGGCACCAGCTGCATCAGTAACATCACAAGGGGCTGTGATAGCTACAAGTCCTGCAAGTGAAGCGTTGAGTGACATTGAAACATCAGGCTTACCATACTTAATCCAAGTAAATGCCATACAAACTACTGTAGCGATTGCAGGAGCAATTGTTGTTGTTACGAAAATACTTCCAAGCTGTGGAACTGATGTTGCTGCAGCTCCGTTAAATCCATACCAACCAAGCCAGAGGATAAATACACCAAGTGCACCGATTGTTAAGTTGTGACCTGGGAAAGCTCCAATCTTAAGCTTACCGTTCTCATCTTTACTGAACTTACCAATACGTGGTCCAAGGATTGCTGCTCCGATAAGAGCTGAGATACCACCAACCATGTGAATACATGTTGAACCAGCGAAATCATGGAAGCCTATCTGAGCGAGCCAACCGCCGCCCCATGTCCAGTGAGCTTCTATTGGATAAATGAGGGCTGTGATAATAGCTGAATATACACAGTATGATAAAAACTTTGTTCTTTCTGCCATCGCACCAGATACGATTGTAGCTGTTGTAGCACAGAATACTAAGTTAAAAATAAATCCTGCCCAGTCAAAATCCTGATAATTAGTGAAAACAAGGAAGTTTGGCTTTCCAGCAAAACCACCAAGTGAATCTTCACCAAGTAATAATCCATATCCTATAAGAATGAAAACCACACAACCAATACAGAAGTCCATGAGGTTCTTCATAATAATGTTTCCTGTGTTCTTTGCTCTGGTAAAGCCAGCCTCTACCATTGCGAATCCTGCCTGCATCCAGAAAACTAATGCAGCTCCGAGTAAAAACCATACGGCGAATACTTGTCCGTCGACATATTCCATAATATCCATAATACTTGCATCCATATAAATGCACCTCCGTGTATTAATTTGTTTGAGATAAAGCCTTTGGCTTTATCTCAAACATTTATTACTTAACCAATAAGTAATTAGCTTACGCTAAAGAGTAAGTCAGCGTATGATGGGATTGGCCAATATTCCTTGGCTGTAATTGTCTCAGCACCATCACATACACATCTTAAGCTATCCATTGCTGGGATAAGCTCATCCTTAATAAGCATTGACTTCTTAACTGTGTCATCCTCAGCTGTAACAACTGCAATCTTATCCTTAAGAACTGCAAGATCTGCATGAATCTTGTTAGTAGCCTCTGAAAGCTTTGTAATAGTGTCTGTCTCGTATGTGCAATCAATGCCACTTACAAGTTCCTTCTTAAGCTTAAGTGTCTTAGCTACGCTAAGTACATAGCTTTCAATTGCTGGAGCAATAAGTGTTGAAGCCATGCTAAGCATTGTCTTAGCTTCGATTAATACTGCCTTGTTGTAGTTATCAAGTGTGATATCAAGTCTTGACTCAACCTCGCTCTTAGTAAATACGTTCTGACCGATAAGCATGTCTACATTCTTCTTATCTAAGAGATGTGGTAAACACTCAGGTGTTGTTCTGTAGTTGTGAAGACCTCTCTTTGTTGTAGCCTCTTCTACCCATGCGTCATCATAACCGTTACCATTGAAGATGATGTTCTTATGCTCTTTAATTGTCTTTCTAATAAGATCATGAAGTGCTGTCTGTACATCACTAGCTTTCTCAAGTTCATCTGCAAATTCCTTAAGAACTTCTGCAACTGCACTGTTAAGCATGATGTTTGCACATGAAATACTGTTAGATGAACCAAGCATTCTGAACTCGAACTTGTTACCTGTGAAAGCAAATGGTGAAGTTCTGTTTCTATCTGTTGTATCTCTGTTGAAGATTGGAAGAACATCAACGCCAAGCTGCATCTTCTTCTTTTCTACTCCTGCATACTCTGTATCTGATTCGATAGCTTCAAGTACACCGTTAAGCTCATCACCAAGGAAAATAGAGATGATTGCTGGTGGTGCTTCGTTAGCTCCAAGTCTGTGGTCATTACCAGCTGTAGCAACTGAGATACGAAGTAAATCCTGATACTCATCTACTGCCTTGATTACTGCTACGAGGAATGCAAGGAACTGAACATTTTCATATGGTGTGCTACCAGGTGAAAGAAGGTTGATTCCTGTATCAGTAGCCATTGACCAGTTATTATGCTTACCAGAACCATTAACACCTGCGAATGGCTTCTCATGAAGAAGACATACAAGACCATGCTTCTGAGCTACCTTCTGCATAATTTCCATTGTTAACTGGTTGTGGTCTGTTGCGATATTAGTTGTTGAGTAAATAGGTGCAAGCTCGTGCTGTGCTGGAGCAACTTCGTTGTGCTCTGTCTTAGCTAAGATACCAAGCTTCCAAAGCTCTTCATTGAGCTCTGCCATGTACGCCTGTACACGTGGCTTGATAGCACCAAAGTAGTGATCATCAAGTTCCTGTCCCTTAGGAGCTTCTGAACCGAAAAGTGTACGTCCTGTAAACTTAAGGTCAGGTCTCTTATCATACATTTCTTTAGTAACAAGGAAGTACTCCTGCTCTGGACCAACTGATGTTCTTACACACTTAACATCATCCTTACCAAGAATGTGAAGCATTCTAAGTGCCTGCTTGTTAAGAGCTTCCATAGATCTAAGAAGTGGAGTCTTCTTATCAAGTGCCTCGCCTCCGAATGAACAGAATGCTGTAGGAATGCAAAGTGTATTATCTTTAATAAATGCATAAGATGTTGGATCCCATGCTGTATATCCTCTTGCTTCAAATGTTGCTCTAAGTCCACCTGATGGGAATGAAGAAGCATCTGGCTCACCTTGAATAAGTTCTTTACCAGAGAAATCAAGTATTACACCATCATCTGGAGCAGGTGTAATGAAACTGTCGTGCTTCTCAGCTGTGATACCTGTAAGTGGCTGGAACCAATGTGTAAAATGTGTTGCGCCATTTTCAATTGCCCAATCCTTCATCGCTCTTGCAACTTCATTAGCCACATTAACATCAAGCTGAGCTCCTTCATCTATAGTTTTCTTGAGTGACTCATATACTTCCCTAGATAAATTGGCTTTCATTACTCGATCGTTAAATACAAGCTTACCAAAATCCTTAGATATGTCCTTCATAGTGACTCTCCTTTCAAACTCATAAAGAAAAAATGTGTAAGGCCCGAAAAAAATAAAAAGACGTCCTAGAGGAATCATCCTCTAAGACGCCATTGCCTTGTTGAGGTCAACTATACTCTAACAAGTGTTTTTCTGTCAACACTTTTTTACAACTTTTTTATGAGCTCTTCACTGGCGAATGTGTTTCTACTATTTATAATCATGTCATATTCATGTAATCAAAAAATTTCATTTTTTTCTTGCGCGCATATCCCCACGGTTATATAATAGGCCTTGAGCAAAGGCGTTCATTTATCGGATGGATTATCCGATTGTTCGACTTTGCTTTTTTTGTTTTATTTAGTTGTTCCACGAAAGGAAAAGTATAATGGGAAATTACAGTACTAATGAAATAATACAGTTTGTTGAAGAAGAAGATGTTAAGTTCATACGTCTTGCATTCTGTGATATATATGGAAAACAAAAAAATGTTTCAATAATGCCCTCAGAATTAACAAGAGCATTTGAGCATGGTATAGCCATTGATTCTTCATCTATATATGGATTTTCTACAGATATACATTCTGATCTGTTCCTTCATCCAGACCCTAACACTCTGGCCATACTTCCATGGAGACCTGAACATGGCCGTGTTGTTCGTATGATATGTAAAATAACTTATCCTGATGGAACAGTTTTTGACAACGATACAAGAAGTATTCTTATAAAAGCTATAAAGAAAGCTGAGAGCAAAGGACTTCGGTTTGCTTTTGGATCAGAACTTGAATTTTATCTTTTCCAAAAAGATGAGGAAGGCAATCCTACTAAAATACCTTATGATAACGCGGGATATATGGACATATCTCCAGATGATAAGGGTGAGAATGTACGTCGTGAGATATGCCTTTCACTTGAAAAAATGGGAATACAGCCAGAGAGTTCTCATCACGAAGAGGGACCTGGCCAGAACGAAATAGATTTCAGATATTCTGATGCATTATCAGCAGCTGATAATGCAATCACATTCAAAAATGTAGTTAAGATTATTTCCTCAAGAAACGGGCTTGTTGCTGACTTTTCTCCAAAGCCTCTTAAGGATAAGCCTGGTAGTGGTTTCCATATTAATATCTCAATTAAAGGTAGCGAAGATCTTCCATACCTTGATTATATGATTGCCGGAATAATGAATAGAATATCAGAAATGACGTTATTCTTTAATCCTACACACGAAAGCTATGAACGTCTTGGAAGCAATAAAGCTCCGAAGTATGTTTCTTGGTCAAAGCAGAACAGATCTCAGCTTATTCGTATTCCTGCGGCTACTGGTGAATACGTACGTGCAGAGCTTCGTTCTCCAGATCCTATGGCAAATCCATACCTTACATTTGCACTTATCATTAACGCTGCTCTTGAAGGTATTGATAATAAGCTAGAGCTTCCTGAGGCAACAGATATTGATTTGTTTAATGTTTCAAGTGACGATGTAAAGGGTCTAAAGAGACTTCCTAGCTCTCTTGAAGAGGCCAAGAGCATTGCACGCGATTCAGATTTTATAGGCTCAATTATTCCTAAGAGTATTCTTAATGATTACTGCAAATAAATAACAATTAGAAAAAATAGAAAGGAGGAATCACATATGTTTTTAGAAGAAAAAATGTACAGCGTGCTGGTTGTATCTTCTTCTGATAAGCTTAATGACAGTGTGGATTCTCTCCTTCCTAGAAGCTACTATTCTCCTGTTACTTATGTTAGCAGTATTGCCAAGGCACAAAGAGCAATGCTTGAGCGTACATTTGATTTCGTAATAATCAATGCTCCTCTTCCAGATGATATGGGTACAAGACTGGCCATAGATATATGCGAACGAGGATACAGTTCCTGTTTACTCCTACTAGCTCCATCGCTTTATGAAGAGGTTAATACCAAGGTTAGTTCAAGAGGTGTATTCACTTTGGCAAAGCCTCTTAGTGCTTCTGTTCTTCAACAGTGTTTGAAATGGATGGCTTCAACCAGAGAAAGACTTCGTCGCTTTGAGAAAAAAGAAATGTCCATTGATGAGAAGATGACTGAGATTCGTACAATCTCCCGCGCTAAAATTCTTCTTGTTGAAAAGAAAGGTATGACAGAAAACGAGGCCCATAAGCATATTGAAAAACAAGCTATGAACCTCTGTATTACCAAGCTCGAAGTTGCTAATAGAATCATTAGCGAAAACGAAGACTAAATCATATATACGATTATTAATCGAAAACTTTTATTCCACCATATTTACGTATCTTGAGTATCTTGCAAGCATTGTTACCAAACACTCTATCCATGGTTTCCATATATTCTGCAGCATACTCATCTTTGACAAAGGCTGCTATCGTTCCAGCAAAGCCTCCACCATGAACACGACAAACACCTTTTCCGCCTGATAGCGCAGACTCGCTGACAGCTAATGCAAGCGACACATTCTGATGTGATACATCAGTGTTTGTATATACATTCTGCAAAAATTTGAAAGAAGAGTTGCCCGACTCACGAACACATTCCAAAAATCGGTTTATATCACCAGCACTTAGCGCTTCAACCTCTCTAGCAACTCTGTCATTCTCATTGATAAAATGTATGGCCCTTAGTAACGCTCTGTCAGAAACTTTTTCTCGAATAGCTACTATATTTTCAATTAAATCGTTCATTGTAATCCCAAGAAGAACATCCTTGCCAAAGAAAGCCGCAACTTCTTTCATTTCAGCAGGTACTGCTGCATAATCTGCAGTCAAATCAGCATGTGACCCTTTAGTATCAGTTATACATAAACTATAACCATGCTCGCAAATATTAAATTCCACTTTATTAATGACTGGATTTGAAGACGATGCAAAATCCACATGGACAAGATTACCTACAGAGCATGCCATTTGATCCATAAGTCCGCAAGGCTTTCCAAAATAGTTATTCTCAGCATACTGCCCGATAATTGCACTAGTTACAGCATCAAGCCTTCCATCATTGTAAAGATGCGAAACAATAGTCCCAATGAGTGTTTCAAAGGCTGCTGATGAAGAAAGACCAGCACCTATAAGAACATCACTTGTAATATATCCCTTGAAACCTCCAACGCTATAACCGCGCTGCTTCATACCTTGAAGAACACCTTTTATAAGAGCTATTGTTGTTTCTTTTTCTTCTTCCACCAATGAAATGTCCGAGGTATCTATTACTATCTCGTCGTATCCATCTGACACAACTCTTATCTTTGAATCTCCTGACCTACTAACTACAGCAATTGCATCAAGGTTGATTGATGCTGCAAGTATTTGCCCATGCTGATGGTCAGTATGATTGCCACCTACTTCACTTCTTCCTGGCGCACTAAAAATACATACATCATCGTCACCAAATAACTTCTCATATTGCTGCAAAGCAGCGATATATCGATTTACCTGATATGAGATAACCTTTTCATCCACATATATATCAAGTAGCCTTCCGTTATGTTTATTCTGCTTTAATCCATTGAGCAATTCTCTTGTAGTCATAGCGTCGCACTCCCTTCATTTTAAGAATATCACTTTTCTTATTTGATTTATAGAATTATTAATCCAGTAAACGCAAAAAAGAGGTGCATACTAGCTGCACCTCTAATAAAAATATTTTTATACAAAGTTTTTACTGTATAACACTTTTTAGCTTACCAGAAATAAAGCAAACTGATGAGCCTATAGCAATATTTTCGCTTTTAATGTCATCCTTATCCACTTCAACTTCCTTGCACACACCGTTACTATCAACAATCTCAACATTTCGTGTATCGTTGTCTTCAATTGAGATATGTCTTACAGTATATTTATCATTATCTACGCCTGTAAGCTCTTCAAACTCACGTGACACCATGCCATATAATGATTTAATTAATAGTAAAATATATTCTATCGGTAATGCTAATGCCTTCATAGTTATTCCCCCTTTTTATATGAATCATTCTAAGCCTACAGGAGAAAGAAAAACATATGAAGTTTCGCACTATAACACCGATTAACGTTTTTTAACTTGCGATATATAATATATTATGAACTAATTACAAGCAGCATGGAGATATCAGTATGTACGATAATGAAGATGAATATTTCAGAGACGCTCTCACCAATTTCACAAGAGACTTTGCCTACGGAGGTGCCATACGTCACCTTGTCGACAGAGGCTACAGTGTTCAGAACATCATTGACGAGTTTCACTATCCATTATCTCGTGAAGCCATAGAGAAAATAGTGGATGATTATAATAAAAACAAATAGCCTTACTTTGGTGCAGTACCTCTAAGTTCTGCTTTGGCTCTTTGCTTATCAAAAATAAGCTTACTTATCTCCTGGGTATTACCCATAATAAGTGCACCTACTACAACATCGTTCTCATTGTTCGCAATTTCACCAATTCTAAATACAGTTGCTCTTATTTTATAGAGCTTGTCCACGTATGCTCCAGCTTCATTTTTTGCACGCTCATGGAACTGTAATTCAACAGAATCGCCACAATATATATTATGAGACTTACTAATAATAAAACTCACACTATGCTCTGCTATATCCTTGATAAGTACTTCATGAGTGGCGTTGCTATCACCAATAAGGCAATAACCATTCGCTCCAAACCACACACGAAATTCTCTTCTTCGATTGAATGATTCCACATCCTCGCCTGAAAAAAGAACATGAACCTCGCCTACGCTAAGAGTTACATTACATATTCTAAGGCTAGAAAAACAGTATGGTCTGTCCTTATAAATTGATGTGGCTTTAGTTCTTAGCTGATATCCATCAAAATTGAGCATTTTTCCATTACTCATAATACCCTTTACAACCACAAAGTTTGGACATTTATATGCCTTGCAGAGTTCAAGAAGCTTCTTAGCATCACCCTGATCAGTCACACCAACAACTTCACTCTCAAGAGAGATTTTGTTATCATCCGAACTTACAGTTATAGTTATTCTAGTTTCCGGTTCAAAACACGATATTTTCATAACACTATATTCTACTAGCTTTCGCTACCTTTCCTAACATACAATAACTCCAACAAACTGGAGCTAATATATTGATACATATCGCGGCTGCAAGATTAAAACCACTTTTTTTCATTGCACATATACGAATAATGCCTTTGATAATCGCTGAGATTAATGCAAATATGTACGCTATATCTCTTACAATTGCCTGCAAATCCATTTCATATGGAATAGCCATCATAAGTGAAAAAAGTATCATAGTAATAACATTCAATGCAAAATATAAAATACGTATAGCATTATTTCTACCTAATAATCGGCCAACTATGGTCGCTGCAAACCACGATCCTACAACAGGAATCCATAACAGTCCAAATCTTTTTATTCCCATTCTGGCTGACAGAATCGAAAGTCCAATTTTATCTACAACAATTAGTACTGTAATAACAAACATTACTATAAAAACCAATACTATTGAAGCTAATATGATAGGTAATAGTACCATAATACCCTCCTGAAATTAGAAGCCTATTCGCTCAATCTCTCTAACAAGATTTCTCGCATACACTTCTGTTCCTAACTGATTAGGATGAAGATTGTCTAAGAAATATTCTGGAAGGTGAGGTACTAATTTCCAGCCCTCAACCATTGTTACAATATCATATTTTTTTATAATAGCTTTTAACTTTTCACAGAAACTAATAAGTGTAGGAATACCTTCCATGTTATCCCCACGCCATAGTGGTGTGATTGCTAATATAGGAATACCCTTATACAGCTTGGTGATTATTTCATAATACTCTTCTATATCGGCCATACTCTCTGTTCCATACTGATTGGTTCCAAGAGCAACAATAATCTTGTCAGGTTTGTATCCTTCCATTGGAGTTAATACCTTAGGATCATAAACATATCCACCTATTCCCTGATTAATAATATCATAACCTAGAATTCGATTGGCTACGCTCACATATGTCTGTGAGGATCTAAGTGGTCCATACCCCTGTGTTATCGAATCGCCTAACCATAAAACCTTCTCACCCTTCTTCGCTGGAACAAAGTCGGCATCAATCTCAAAATTCTTTATAACTACAAGCTCATCTGCTGGAAGATATATAATGATATCCTTCTTACCACTTGGAAGCTCGAAGCTAATAGTTCCACTCTTTTCAAGATCTTTAACATACTTTATATCAGTGATGAGCCCGTCAATACATATTTCAAATGAGTCCTCGGATCCAACCCAGAGTATCTGATAATCAAAAGAGATTTTAGTAGCTTCTGATGTGAATTCCAGCGTTTTAGCTGTAGTAGCATTACATCTTTCAAACCAAAAATCAAATGCCTTCTCGAAATAATCTTCCTGAGCCTTTGTATACTGATGAGCCATTAAATATCCGTCATCAGTTTCACTAAAGCTATATGCACCAAAAAATATATTTTGTAATTCTTTATTAGTTAATTTCATATGTTTACCATCCATTTTCTAATACTTTTTAGATAACTAATTTATTCTATCTTATACCAATATTACCCAGAACTCAAATCGAAAAAGTGGCTCCCCTTTGGGAGCCACCGTAGAATGAGGTAGGTATATGCCAAAGAAAGAATATAAATATTCTTTCAATGAACCATTTTATAAAAAAAGGCACCTGGTGATAATCGCCAAGCGCCTTTGCTTACTGGTTTATAAATCAAAAGAGGTTCACCAAAATAGTGAACCTCTTTGCTCATACATAATATTTACCACATCTATTAACCAAATACAACCATTACAATAATATTTATTAATATTCGTCATATTTATCAAGAAAGCTGTGCCTTACACCATTTTCTTTGTATGCAATTACAGTGCTAAGATTGACATTTTCGACGCTTCTAAAGATATTGGCCTCAACGTAAGGATTGCCTCTTTTAAGCGTAGCAATGAGTTTCTTAATTTCAAGTCTCTTAGAGTTGCTTGTGCCATCATCCCTACAACTCGAACATGTATCTGTAAAATGGCACGCACACTGAAGAAAATGCAAATCATTATAATCACGCCAGTGCTTAATGTCATCTTCTCTAACAAGATAAAGAGGACGTATAAGCTCCATACCCTCAAAATTGGTACTATGAAGCTTTGGCATCATAGTCTGAACCTGAGCTCCATACAGCATGCCCATGAGGATAGTTTCGATAACATCATCATAGTGATGACCAAGAGCTATCTTATTGCATCCCAGCTCCTTGGCCTTCTTGTACAAATGTCCTCTTCGCATTCTTGCACAGATATAGCATGGCGACTTTTCAATATTATCTACTGCATCAAAAATATCTGATTCGAATACCGTAATGGGTATATCCATGAGTCTTGCGTTCTGCTCAATGAGCCTTCTATTCTCGGCGCTATAGCCTGGATCCATAACAAGATATGAAAGTTCAAACTCAAATTTGTTATGACGTTTTAACTCCTGAAAAAGCTTGGCCATAAGCATAGAGTCTTTTCCACCTGATATACACACTGCTATATGATCATGCTCTTTAACAAGCTCATACTCGTTGATAGCCTTGGCAAACTTCGAAAAAATATCTTTATGAAATTTCTTTCTAATACTAAGTTCTATCTGCTCAACTTTCTCTCGTTCATTGGCAGTATCCTCTTCCATCCTGATTGATAAATACTGATAATAACCGCCAACTAATGAATACGCATCATAGCCCTCACTGCGAAGCTTCTCGGCATATTCCACGCTGACAACTCCTCTTGCGCAGTAAAAAACAATCTTCTTATCTTTTGGCAATTCATTTTTTCTTTCGTCAAAAACACCAGGCGCAATACATACTGCCCCTGGTATTATTCCATAGTTGGTAGAGACTTCATCTCTAATATCAACCCATGTATATTCCAAATTGTCCCAAGCAATTACCTCTTTATAGGTAACATTTATATCTGTCATAATCGTACCTTCACAAAACTAGCCAATTATCATTATCGCTATTACTTAAGATAATCAGGAGTCACATCTCTTCCTAATGCTTCAAGCATTGCTTTGTCACTCTTAATAGTTGCACACGCAACTGTTGTAAGCATATCACCAGTGATAGTCGCTGATGCACCTGACTGGAATGCCTTCTCGCCATCATTGGTAAGAAGAGCTCTTCCTGCTGCCAATCTAATATCAGCCTTAGGATTGAAGAATCTAAATATTGCGATTGTTCTGAGTATTTCTGCTTCTGTTAATGGAGCAAGGTCTTCATAAGGAGTACCCTTTATCGGCATAAGTGAATTAAGTGGAATAGAATCGGCTTCAACTTCAGAAAGACTAAGTGCCATATCGATTCTGTCCTCCCAGGTTTCTCCCATACCAATAATGCCACCTGAGCACACATACATACCAATCTTCTTAAGTACCTTAAGTGTTTCTATTTTCTGATCATAAGTATGTGTTGTACATACATTAGGGAAGTTTCTTCTTGAAGTTTCAATATTATGATGATAGCTGGAAACTCCTGCTGCCTGTAATCTCTTTAACTGCTCCTCAGTAAGAAATCCCATAGATGCACACAAATCAATCTTGCACTCAGCGTGCATTCTTTCATATGCACTAATAGCCTTCTCAAATTCTTCACCTGTAAGAGCCTTGCCTGCTGTTACTATTGAAAAACGGTCCACACCCTGGCTCTCGTTGAACTTACAAGCTTCAACAATCTGATCCTCTGGTAAAAAATCATATACTTCACAATTAGTATGATGATGAGCTGACTGAGCACAGAACTTACAGTTCTCTGGACATTTACCACTACGACCATTGATAATGCTACACAAATCTACCTTGTCACCAACAAACTTTTCTCTAATTACATCAGCGCATTCACATAATTCATCTAAATCACAATCAAGAAAGAATGAAAAATCCTCGCCACGCTGTAATCTTCTTCCTTCTATAATTTCCTGTGTTAATTTCTTTAAATCCATTTCTAACCTCACGTAATATATGATTATTGATTATTATAAAACCCTAAAATATCTTTAACAACTTCACTAGCAATTATAAGTCCTACTGTCGAAGGCACAAATGCATTACTGCCCGGAACTGCTCGTCTGCTTCCTGAAGACGCATCTTCGTCCATAGTTTTAACTGCAGGGGATAAAGGTTTCTCTTTAGAATACACAACCTTAAGCTTTTTAACACCACGGCGCTTAAGCTCATATCTCATTACCTTCGCCAAAGGGCATACTGAAGTCTTATATATATCGGTCACTTCGAACATTGCAGGATTAATCTTATTGCCAGCGCCCATACTACTTATTATAGGAACGCCTGCTTCCTTAGCCTGCATGACTAACTGAATCTTTCCCGTCACAGTATCAATGGCATCGACCACATAATCGTATTTGCTAAAATCAAACATATCCTTGGTATCAGGCATATAGAATGTTTTATATGCATTGACCACTGCATCTGGATTGATATCATGAATTCGCTCCTTCGCAACGTCAACTTTGTATTGACCAATAGATTTGTGCGTAGCAATTATCTGTCTATTAATATTGCTAAGACACACCTTGTCATTATCAATTATATCAAGAGTGCCTATACCCGTCCTGGCCAAAGCTTCTACAGTGTAGCCTCCTACACCACCTACTCCAAACACGGCTACTCTTGCTGATTTTAATTTTTCTACATTTTCCTCGCCAAATATCAGCGCGGTTCTTTCAAACTGATTGGACACTTTATTACCTTCTATGCTAGAAACTGCGTTCATTTCAAGATAAGACATATTGCCTACCATGTCAATAGGTTTTTATTTCTTTCTTAATCCTAAAAATGGCTCATATTTTTGTCTGACTAGTCGAACCATTTTATTAAAATTGTTCTCCTCTATCGTGACATCATATTTTCCCATCACTGTTCCAAAGGTTATTGTATCATTTAAATCATATTTCTGCTTAAGATATAGAAGCATATTTTCTTTGGACGCATTCTTATTATATATCTTAATATATGAATATCCCTTATAATCTTCTGATTCATATTTTATGATTTTGAGTTTCTTATCATATCCATTATCCACAAGCACCTGAAAGAATGCATCTATTCTCTCCGTGGTATCTAAAAGCATGAAATATACGACTGTTTCATCACCTGGATATTCTCTTTTTATGTAATTTCTATATGGAGAAACTCGCAGTTTATTGACAAGGCTTCTATTAACTTCGTCCTGCGTATCCTGATAATATATTAAAAGAGTATCATCAATGATTACATTGATATATGGATGCATGTCATGGACCTTCATAAGCTCAACCATTTCAGTTGCCGTACCTTCGGAAATAACATACTCTTTTACATATTCGCTTTTCTTAACATCATATATTGCAGCTCCATCCATTACAATAACTGGATACTTAAAATTAATATCAGATAATGGCTCTAAAAGTGAGGCTGGTGTTCTCATTGTGGCTATGGTGAATTTCAGTCCATCATCTATCATTCGATTAAGCTCGACCTTAGAAAATGCGCTTATTTTGTTCTCTTTATTGACCAAAATCCCATCGACGCCTGAGACAAATAATGTTTCTCTGTCTGGATTCAAACATATTCTTATATTATTTACAAAAACACCAATAACAATACCTATCATGGTATCAAGAAATCTGTTCCACACAAAAAGGTATGGGTTTAAATCGCCAATATGATTGACAACGATACTAAGAAATACCACACAAGAAAAATAAGATGCCTGTTTTTTACGTATTAATACTGTTGTGTATAGAACCAGTACTATACTAACAAACATCCATATAGTATCTATGACTATTCCGGCATTTCCACTGCCAATCAAAGTAGGGTATATCAGTATATACACAAGGCCATACAGTGCTCCCACAATTGTTCCTATAGTCCTTTGTATTGCATTGGATAGTGTATTGTTTCGATACATCTGTATACACCAAAGTGCAGCCAGCATGGAGTAAAATACCATGCTGCCTGCACCTCGCATAAGATTCACTATCATACATAGAGACACTGCAATTCCCGATTTAATAATGCGCATTCCAAGTCCTGGAATACTTATTTTACGTTTATTCAAATCTATTCATCTCCAAGTATTTTTATTACTGCCGTATTGGCATATGTAAGTGGTTCATTGTGAATAAAGAACACTTCTCCACTAAGCGGCGCATACAATGTTTCCAAAACATCGCCATCGTAAGAATTAATAATATTAGCAAGAGGTGTACCTGCTTCAACCTTATCCCCAGCTTTTACAAGTGGCTCAAAGAAACCAGACTTAGCTGTTCTAACAGAAATAAATTCTGCATCGTCAATTGTTCTAATCTTCTTCTCGCTTATGGCACCATATTTAATAATGTCATTATTGGCCAGGAAATTCATAACTGACAATACAGCCTGACCTGCTCCTGTTTTACTTATCTTTGATGTCGTATTGGTATATAACGAGAAAGCCTTTGTGTCCCATACCTGCCAGTTATAGTTAAGAGTTGCTGTATCATAAGGTCTTACTGTTCTCTCGACAATGTATTTCATTCCAAATTTCTTTGCATCATCTGCAGTCGTAAAGCCTTCCTTCATGTAACGTACATGTGGCACAAAATCACCAGGCATATAAAATGAAGTAAACTGAATACCATATGTATAATCTTTTATTTCACTGAAAACACCGTCGGCTATTCTTTGTGTTGTTTCGCCAAGATCATAGCCTGGGAACATTCTGTTGATATCTGTATTATCTGTTGACCAGAATCTTTTTTGTATATTCATTGAGTAAGGATTGATTGAAGGTATAACAAGAATCTTGTGTCCTTTCATGATACGACCTTCTTCCTCGAGCTGTTTCATTTTCTTCACAAGCTGCGAACAGCAATATATCTGCTGAACCTCATTACCTCTTGAGTTACCAATGATACAGACTGATTTCTCACCTTCACCAAATTCATAGCCTGTTATCCTGAAATTGTCACGATACATTCCCTTTATTTCATAAACAATTTTCTTATTCATAGATGCAGACCTCCTCTTTTAATATTCTTCCCATTAACGAGCCTTCATCTACAATTGGATAATCTCGTATTGTAAATAATAAGCCTGCCTGAGGAGCCCTAACCTCATCAAGAATCTTTCCACATAATGGATCAACTATTCTTCCGATAAGATCGCCTTCAGATAATCTTGCACCATGCTTAACCTCTGGTACAAAAAGGCCACTTGCAGTTGCATTCAAATAGCTTACGTCATCAGGATCCTTGGATATCATTGGTTTCTTAACTTCTGCGACGTCACCTGTCCATATACCAAGCTCTTTCATGAGCTTGAAAATACCATCCACCATTTGATCGCCATACTCTTTGGTTAGTCTCATACCAACGCCCATTTCTACAACAAGAACAGGTGTTCCTATGCTATTAAGACTGTGAGCAAAAGTTGCCTCCAAAACAGTACTAGCTCCATGCACCCAAATAAAATCCACATTGGCATGCTTAGCCAGTGGAATTAATGTATCTGCATGAAGTTCATTGATTCTTATTTGTGGTATTTCTGTTAAATATATATTGCTTGCGTGAATATCGACTACGCAGTCAGAACCTGCGACATCATCCATGATACCTGCTGCCAAGTATTCCGTCATATTACCATCCTTGTTACCTGGGAATAATCTATTCATATCAAGATCAAATGCTGGAATACCACGTGTAATAGAATCAATACCAAGTGGATTCATGGCTGGATATATATCTACTATTCCAGACAGTTTATCCTGTTGCTCACTTATACGGCGCTGCAGTTCATAGCAAACATACTGACCTTCAAGTTCATCACCATGAATACCTGTTACTACGCTTATTCTTTTCATATCCTTGCCCTCTCCCTCAGATGGCATGATACGATTTTTCTTTATCATTAATTTTTCATCAATAGGAAGCCCTACTGATGTTACGATTTCTACCATTTTTACCTCTCCTACTTTGTTTTATTTTTGGTGATTAATAGTACTTGTCTACCTTAACATGTACTTCCTGTGTCTGTTTACCACCGCCCCACATAACACCTCTGTTAATGGCACAGTCAGTGGCATCACGTCCAGTTCCAAGCTTAATATACTCATCTGTTATCTCTTTATTATGCGTCGGATCAAACGCAACATAGTTACTTTCACATGCTGCTTCAACCCATGCATGACTTTCACCCTCTCCAACAATCAGACCGCATACATACCTGGCAGGAATACCAAACATTCTAAGTAATGTTATGTATATGTGTGCAAAATCCTGGCACACTCCCTTGCCACCAGTGAACGCCTGCTCAGCGTCTGTTTCTATTTCTGTGCATCCTGCTTCATAAGTCATTTTTGTGCTTAACTTATTCATAATCATGATGCACTTATCTTTAGCTGCCTGACACGCATTGACCTCAGTCTCTATTTCCTTAGCAAAAGCTAAAAGAGCTTTACCAGGAATACATTTTCCATGAGGATATTTATACATTCCAAGTCGGCTTTCATTAACTCCACCTGTAATAGGTGCCTCATTTGTTTCAACAAGGCCCTTTATCGTAAATTCATACCTAGAATGAGGATTATTCTCACTTCCGATTATCTGAATATTGTCGAATGAATCCTTGCTCTCAGAGTATACTGTTTCAGGCGACATACTGATATCATATGAAATACTTCTCTGTCTGAAATCGTCAGCCGGAATTGATTTTATTGTGAAATAACATTTTCCTACTGGCTCCGAATAACTAATTATCATTTTGTATTCATAATTTAAAAACGCCACATTCTCACCCTCTTACCCTATTTTTTATTGTTAAAGAGCTTTTTCAAGTGTCTCTCTTATTGCTTTAATAAAGTCTGCACTATTTAATACAACCACGTTATCTAACGAAGTAATAAGCGCAAGATCCTTGGTCATCTTTCCTGCTTCGATAGTATCAATAGTTGCCTTTTCAAGTTTGTCAGCGAAACTCATAAGCTCTGGAATATCATCGAGCTCTCCTCTTTTTCTGAGAGCACCTGTCCAAGCAAAGATAGTAGCTACAGAGTTAGTTGATGTCTCCTCGCCTTTAAGATGCTTGTAATAATGTCTCTGCACTGTTCCATGAGCTGCCTCATATTCATATTTTCCATCAGGTGATACAAGAACTGATGTCATCATTGCAAGGGAACCAAATGCTGATGAAATCATATCGCTCATAACATCACCATCATAGTTTTTACATGCCCATATAAAGCCACCCTCTGCTTTCATAACTCTGGCAACTGCATCATCGATAAGTGTATAAAAATACTCTATGCCAGCCTTATCAAATTGCTCTTTGTATTCTTTATCAAATATTTCCTGGAAAATATCTTTAAATGTATGATCATATTTTTTAGATATGGTGTCCTTGGTTGCAAACCATAATGTCTGCTTGGTATCAAGGGCATAGTTAAAACAGCTTCTTGCGAAGCTTTCAATTGAATTGTCTATATTGTGCTGTCCCTGAATAACTCCAGGTCCATTGAAGATATTGATAACTTCTTTACTAACCTTTCCATCCTCGCTTCGAAATACGAGCTCGGCTACTCCAGGTCCTGGAACATCTATTTCAACGTTCTTGTATACATCGCCATAAGCATGTCTCGCAATTGTAATAGGTTTTTTCCAGTTCTTAACGCAAGGTTCAATACCCTTAACAACGATTGGTGTTCTAAAAACTGTTCCGTCAAGAATCGCTCTTATGGTACCATTAGGACTCTTCCACATCTGCTTTAGGTCATACTCTGTCATACGTGCAGCATTTGGAGTAATAGTTGCACATTTAACTGCTACTCCATATTGCTTTGTCGCATATGCAGAATCAAATGTAACCTTGTCATCTGTTTGATTTCTGTATTCAAGACCCAAATCATAGTATTCTGATTTCAAATCGATAAATGGAAGGATAAGCTCATCCTTAATTATCTTCCATAAAACTCTGGTCATTTCATCGCCATCCATTTCAACTAATGGCGTTTTCATCTGTATCTTTGACATTACCGTTCTCCTTGTTTTTTTATATTAAGATGTCTTCATCTCGATATGTTCGCCCACATACTTATACGCAGGTCTTATTATCTTGTTACCATTAAGTAACTCTTCTAACCTATGCGCACACCAGCCTGGAAGTCTGGCGATAGCAAATATTGGTGTAAAAAGTTCCTCTGGAATACCAAGCATTGTATAAACGAATCCGCTATAAAAATCCACATTTGCGCAAACATTTTTATTGACCTTATGCTTTTGCATGATGAGTCTCGCTGCTATTCTTTCAATTCTGTCGTAGAACATAAACTCATCTATCAGGCCTTTTTCCATCGCTAGGTTCTTAGCAAATTCCTTAAGAATAACCTCTCTAGGATCGGACAAAGTATAAACAGCATGGCCCATACCATATATAAGTCCCGAACCGTCAAACGCTTCTTTACTTAGAATCTTAAATAAATAACTTTCTATCTCTGCTTCATCTTCCCAGTTTTCTATATGTTCCTTTATATCCCTGAACATATTCATAACCTTCAGATTAGCGCCACCATGTCTTGGCCCCTTAAGGGATGCTATTGATGCAGCTGTAGAAGAATATGTATCTGTTCCCGATGATGTAACTACATGTGTTGTAAAGGTTGAGTTATTACCTCCACCATGCTCAGCATGAAGAACTAACGCTATATTTAATACCTTAGCTTCCAGTTCTGTATATTTACCATCGGGTCTAAGCATTCTAAGTATATTTTCTGCAAGTGAATATCCATGCTTAGGATTTCGTATAGTAAGTGTTTCATCCAATCTAAAATGGCAGTATGCCTTGTAGGAATAAACTGCGATAAGTGGCAATTTATTGATAAGCACCATTGACTGTCTAAGAACATTCTCTGGTGATATATCATCAGGATTAGAATCATAAGAATAAAGTGTTAAGACACATCTTTGCAGAGCATTCATTATGTTGGCATTAGATGCCTTCATAACTACATCTCTAACAAATCGGCTCTCAAGATTCTGAAGTTCAGACATAACCTTTATAAACATTTCCAATTCTTCATCACTTGGAAGTTTTCCAAATAAGAGAAGGTATACTATTATTTCGAAGCAGTATTTATTTTCTCCGTAGGCCTTTATCAATTCACTTACTTCATATCCCTGGTAATATAAATGTCCATCGGCCTCAACTCTTTGTCCATCAATCTCTGTAGTTGCCTTAACATCGGAAACCTCTGTGAGACCTGTTAATACGCCCTTACCATTCGAGTCTCTAAGGCCTCTTTTTACGTCATACTTTTCGTATAATGTTTTATCAATTCTATGATTTTTTAATAATTCAGCATTAAGTATTTCAAGATTATGTAATAAAACATTAAAATCATCTTCATCGAGATTTTCATTTATAAAATCAATCTCATCAGATTTTATATTCATGAATAATCTTCCTCACTTTCCAATCTTTCCGTCTTATCTCGAATGATTAATTATTTTTTCTATGCAACGATTGTCTCAACACTTGAAATAAGGCAGGCATAATCAAGTGTTTTTTCATTAATTAATGTGCTTACCTTACTAAGAGCTGACTCGTTGTATTTCATACCACTTCTAAGTACTCTTGGAATCATTCTATGTACTTCACGCTCCAATCTATACTTATCAAGTTCAAGTCTTGCATACAGATCAATACGCTCAATTCTCTTTCCTGCTTTTATTATGTTTCGTATCTGCTCGATATCAATCTGATCATCTACAATACCCCAGAAGGAAAGTAAATCATCCATAATCTGCTGTAATTCAATGAGAGGAGAATCGCTCTCGGCAGCTTTATTCATTGCATATATGGATAGCTGAATATATGACAGCGCATCCGAACCAATAGTTTCTCTAAGTACTATTGCATTGTCATAAGCTCTGTTAAGATTGCTGATAATAGAATCAGCTATACTATCATCAAAAGGATATCTTGCCAGAAAATCCTCCTTGGACTCATAGATATTAGGAATATCCAACGCCTCACAATAGTCTGGATAAACGTCCTCTGGTGAATCAATCATCTTATCAAAACTTTGTGCAAACATCTTAAGTGTTGTGTAAACGCGCTCTGTATATCTTCCTAACCAATAAAGGTGGTCAACCTGTTCTACTGAGATAATACCCATGTGTCTTTAAAACCTCCTCCTTGCGATGAATTAACAATAAATGAATCAGGGTTTCTCGAAAATCGAGTAAGTCCACTTGCCCAAACAAGTGGTTCGTCGGCCATTAATACAAAGGCTCTAAGGTCAGCTTTTCTAGGAACTATCTGTCCTTCATCGAGAATATCAAGATCCTGGAAATCAATGACCTCCTGAGCTATGAACCTACGAGGTTCAGCCTTTAATAAAGTGATAAAATCTTCTTTCTGCTTAGCTGACATTGTGTTGCCAAATACAACTCCATATCCACCAGCTTCTGCAACATCCTTAAGTACAAGATCATCAAAATGCTCAAGTACATATTTCATATCATCCTCATAGAAAGGCAGATATGTAGGAGCGTTTTGAAGAATTGCATCCTCGCCAAGATAGTACTTGATCATCTTCGGAACAAAATAGTAAATTCCTTTATCATCAGCAACACCATTACCTGGTGCGTTAAGTAGTGCTACATTGCCTTTGCGGAATACATCATATATATGTGGTATACCAATAAGAGACTCTGGATTGAAGTTCATCGGATCCAAATATTCATCGGAAATACGTCTATATACAGCACCAACCTTTTCCCTTGCGCCGCTAGCACTTATGTAATACAAATAATCATTCTCAACGAATAATTCGGAACCACTTACTAAATGTGCACCTGTCTTTTCAGCCAAATATGAATGCTCAAAATACGCTGCATTATATCTTCCTGGAGTAAGTATTACTGTGTGTCCACCTGTATTAACGTAGTCCATTGTTCTTCTTAGTAAGTCAGCATAATTTCGATTATCAAGAAGCTTTGTATTATGAAATGTTTCTGGTGAACTCTTTCTACATAAGTCTCTAGCTATCATAGGATACGATGCTCCAGATGGAACTCTAAGATTATCCTCTAATATGTACCATTCATTATTTTTACCTTTTACAAGATCGATTCCTGAAATATGTGAATAAACATCTTTTATAGGAGATACTCCTTCACACTCAGCCATATAACCCGATGATGCGAAGATAAAGTCTTCTGGCACTACGCCATCCTTTACTATCTTCTTCTCCGAATAAATATCCTTTAAAAATAAATTGAGGGCTACAACTCTTTGTTTTAGCCCTCGTTCCAACATTTCAAATTCGGTATGTTCGATAATTCTTGGTATTGAGTCAAATGGGAATAGCTGTTCTTTAAAGGTGTTGTTCTTGTAGATTCCAAATTTCACTCCATATCGGGCTAACAAATTATTAATTTTATCAGTGTGTTGCAATAACTGTTGCTCTTGCTGTTTCATTTGTGTTCGTCCTCCTTGATGTTCTATAGATGAAAGTTAAAAAGGCGCTTATGTAATACTACATAAGCGCCTTTGCCTACTTATAATTTATAAACTAAAAACAAAAAGACGTCCCCTAAAGGAACGTCTTTGCTCTCATCTATGCTGATAAATTAACACTATTAAATTACTTTGTCAATAAAAGAATTATATTTTTTTAATTTATTTTACTTCTACAAGCTCTATTGTAAAATTAAGCTCTTTTCCAGCCATCTCATGATTTGCATCAAGAGTGATCATCTTATCATCCTTGGCTGAAACAGTAACAGGGAATGGCTGTCCCATCTGATTAGTGAGAAATACTTTCTGACCAACTTCAAGACCTTCTGATCCTGGAAGCTTTTCTATCTCTATAGTAAGGATATTCTCTGGATCAGGCATACCATAAGCTTCTTCTGGCATAAGATGAATATCAACCTTATCACCCACTTCCATATTGGCAACTGCTGCATCAAAGCCCTTAATCATCATGCCTGCACCACATACAAACTCAAGTGGTTCGCCACGATCATATGATGAATCAAACTGAGTTCCATCGTTAAATGTTCCTCTATAGTGTGTTCTACATGTTTTTCCTACGTTCTTTCCTTCCATTACATTATCTCCTTAATTTTTTATAATATCATAGCACAATAGCACATTACTGATACATTGCCTTTAGCTCACTGACGCTGTTATCATCCATGCCTTCAATCACAAACCTCTCGCTCATCGAGCCAAACCATAGCTCATACCCTGCAGGCGACTGCCTCAGATCTATGATATGTGGTTGTATCTTATGCTCTTCAAAGAAAGTTTCTATCTCGTCATAGATATCTTCCACATAATCTGTATCTATAAGATATTTCATTTGTTTACTGCAACCTGTGAAATATAATATCATTTCTTCCCTTCCTTGAACATCTTCATCATCTCATTGGTAAGACTAAAGCTGCCAGGCTGAAGTACAATGTCCTCACGAGCTACCCACTCAGCGTACTTAAGCTCCTCACTATCCATTGTGATCGTATCATCACCATCCACATCGCAGTAGTATCCAAGCAGGATATCATTGGCACTTCCCCATGGCTGTGATTTGTAATATTTTATATTTTTAACCTTAATACCAGCTTCTTCCATGACCTCTCTAGCCACAGTTTCTTCTGCTGTTTCACCTATTTCAGTAAATCCTGCAATAAGAGCGTTATGTGCAAAACCTGTTTTATATTTTGTAAGTAGAAGTTTGTCACCATTGGTAACACCAACAATAACAGCAGGCATAATTCTAGGGTATACTCTATTACCACAGCTTTCACATTTCATGGCACGCTCTCTGTCAGAATGAACCATTTTACTGCCACATCGACCACAGAACTTAGAATCCCTGTACCAGTCAGCAAGATGCTTACCTGTTATCGCTGCAAATACCTCAGTATCAGGACTTATTCCTTCTATTCTAATACTTCTTTCAGTTACATACTCTGTATTAGCTGGAAGCTCACTGGCCTCAAGTTGTCCTTCTAATAAGAAATACTTCTGATCATCAATAGAGAACAAATATCTATATTCTCGGTTCATTCCTAGTGTTTCTACTGTAGGGAATGCCACTACCTTATTATCAATTTTATCTTTATATACCAGTAGCTTACCTTCATATATATTCAGTACTGTGTCACTCTCTTTTGGAACGACAGCACAATCATACTGATTAAAAAGTTTATGAGGATATATATCTTGAATCATGTTTTCTCCTTCTATAATAACTCGTTAGAATCAAGAACTATTGTAAATGGTCCATCATTAAGAAGCTCTATCTTCATATCAGCGCCAAAAATACCTCGTTCTACAATTTTTACAGACTTACTACATTCTGAGATTATGTACTCATACATTTCACTAGCCATAGCAGGATTACCTGCTTTGTTGAACGAAGGTCTGTTTCCCTTCTTACAATCAGCATAAAGTGTAAACTGAGAAATAAGTAATAGACTGCCATCCACATCGGCAAGCGCCAAATTGGTTTTACCATTTTCATCTTCAAAAATGCGCATACCAATTAATTTCTTAATCATCTTATCTGCAACTTCTACGGTATCCTCTTCTGATATACCTATTAATACCAAAAATCCTTTATCGATTTTACCTGTCACATTGCCATCCACCGTACAGGATGCATGTGTGACTCTTTGAATTACAAATTTCATTTTCTTCACCTATAGTTCTAAAAAATAAAAGCCTGTCCCAGCTACATTGGAACAGGCTCTTGTATACTAGTTCATATCTCCCATTTTACGGATGAACTGCATTTGAGGACTTCTCTCATCTAACTGCATAAGCTCAATTTTAATACCATCTGGATCATGAGTCCAGCACTGCCAGTTAAAATCAGCGCCCTGCTTAGGAGCATCATCCTGTGGAGCACCTGTTTCAACTATCTTCTTCCAAGCTTCCTGAATATCGTCAACGGCCACACATATATGGAAGAAACCTATATTTTCTTCTTTATATGGATTTTCTTTTGTAGCACCATAGAATAGTTCGATAAACTGTCCTCCACCACCGTACATATATACAATCCATGGCTCACCATTCTCTGGTCTAGGAATATCAAAAGCTTTTTTGAAACCTATTGTTTCCTCATAAAAAGCTATTGTCTTCTCCATATCCTTAACATTGAATGCTGCATGCCCAAGTCCTTTTATCATCGTAACACCTCCATAAATTTGCTATAAACCTTTACTGTGTTCATTATACCTTCTGCTGTATAATAAGCACCACTCATATCTTTTTATAAATATGTTATCTTTTTAGCTATAAAAATTGAATCTATGACGAATAGTTGTTGCTTGACAATACGTATTATTACGTATATTATAATGACAAAGGATTATAATTATGCCAATAAGTTCTAAAGAAATGATAAGAAAATTACATAAGTACGGCTTTAAAACTGTTTCCCAAAACGGTTCTCATGTTAAGCCAGTTAATCCTAATAACAACAAGACCGTTATAGTTCCATATCATTGCAAAGACTTAAAAATCGGACTTGAAAAAGCTATATTAAAACAAGCCGGCATAGAGGAGGATTAAATTATGAACAATTACTTTTATCCTGCAATATTTCATAATGACGAAAAGGGCGGATACTGGATTTCATTTCCAGATTTTCCTGAATGTTTTACTCAAGGTGAGACTATTGAAGACTCTTACAAAATGGCTGTCGAAGCCATTGGTCTTTGTATCGATGAGCGAATAAAAAACAAAGAAGCTCTTCCAAACGCTTCCTCTCCTGTGGATTATGTTGTCGATATGGGAGATTTTTCATGTCTCATAGAATTTGATTTGGCAGAATATAGACGCAAACATAATTCGAAATCGGTAAAGAAAACACTAAGTATCCCTGAATGGTTAAATGAAGCTGCGATTGAGAAGAATATTAATTTTTCTCAAGTTCTTCAAGAAGCACTTTTGCAAAGAATTTAATGTTTCTATGCTAATTTATATCAATAAAAAAGGACATGCAAGATGTCCT
>JAZRXF010000025.1:0-7251 GCA_045600085.1 Lachnospiraceae bacterium | reverse complement strand
CATTCATAATTAATGAATCTCGTTTAATAAAATAATATTTTTATCTTATTTTCATAATAAAAATAATAAAAAACTCTCTCAAATTTTCACCCATTTATGAGTAAAAAGCTTTGAGAGAGTTTATTTTTTAATTGAAATGTGAATTCTAAAACAATTAATTAATATTTCTCTGGTTCTGGATAATCCACACCAAATGTATCAACAGTCATAGTTTTAATCTTCTGATCGTTAACTGGTCTGTCAGAGTAGTCTGTCTTAGTCTCTGCGATAGCATTCACGACTTCCATACCCTCGATAACCTTACCAAAAGCTGCATAGTCACCATCAAGGTGTGGAGAAGTCTTATGCATAATAAAGAACTGGCTTCCTGCTGAGTTAGGCATCATTGAACGAGCCATAGAGAGTACACCAGGTGTATGCTTAAGGTCATTCTTGAAACCATTAGAAGCGAATTCACCCTTAATAGAATATCCAGGGCCGCCCATACCAGTTCCTGTTGGATCACCACCCTGAAGCATAAAGCCATTTATTACACGGTGGAAAATAAGTCCATCATAGTAGCCCTTCTTAATAAGGCTTATATAATTGTTAACTGTATTAGGAGCTATATCTGGATAAAGCTCTGCTTTCATAATACCGCCATCTTCCATGGTAATTGTTACTATTGGATTCTGTGCCATTTTGTTACCTCCATATATTTGCTGAGAATATTGTATCATAGTATGGTCAGCTGGTGGTAGACCGTTATGCATCTAAATGCTAGAATATTTTTATCACACATATGTAAGGACTAGACAATGGCAAGAGCACCAAAAAAAGGAAATACATTTTTAATAATAGTAACAGCAGTATCTGTTCTGATATTGCTGTTTTCGTGTTACAAACTTTTTAATAAAAATAATGATAATGCGATTTCGGCAGAAAATATATCGGGTAATGAAATTGTTGATTTAAGTATGTTTGAAAATGAAGTTACTGGGGAGCAGGTGGAAGCGGAGGACATAGTAAATAAGCTTCCTGACATAGTAGCTCATAGAGGCTACTGCTCTATTGCGCCTGAAAATACCATTGAAGCCTTTAGAAGAGCCGTTGATGTTGGGGCTGATATGATTGAGCTGGATGTTCAGCTAACCAAGGATGGTTATATAGTTGTTTTTCACGACCTTGACCTTTCAAGAATAATAGGCAATAAGAAAACCATATCAGACTATACCTTTGCTGAGCTTCTGGGTCTTGATTTTGGTAGCTATAAAAGTTCATATTTTACTGGTATGTCAAAGGATATGATGAGGGATAACTTTGCAGGAACCAGAATATCCACTCTTGATGAGGTTTTAGAATATGCACAGTCGCAAAATATAACCGTTAACCTAGAGCTCAAGGATTTATCAACTGCTAAAGGTATATCAAGTGCTCAAAAGGATACTTTTGCTGCCATGGTAGTATCGAGAGTATATGCATATGGTATGGAGGATAAGGTTATATTTGCTTCATTTAACCACAATTATCTTGCCGAGATAGAAAGACTAAATAGTGACAATAAAACCCTATATGTCACACATGAGGGCGGCGCTGCAACTCTTATTAATAATTACCCAGCGGATGCTTACAGCATTGATCTTGCAGCCATTACAAGTGATGATGTGGAGTTTTTTCATAACGCAGGATATCCAGTGTATGTATGGACAGCTAATAGTAGTGAAATGATGCTGTATGCCCTGTCTCTTGGTTCGGATGGTATTATTACCAATTACCCTGGTATAGCAAGCGTACTGATTCATGATGAATACAGCTATTTAAGAGATCACTACGTGGGTACAATGACAGCACCTGCTCTTTATGATTATGTGGATATAGCTTCATTTAGTGGATATGTCCTTAGTGATATGACAGCCATATTAGAGCTTGAAGAGGAAGAAGAAGACTCTAAGGAAGCTAGGGAAACTAAGGAAACTGTTGGTGAAAGTTTTTTGGCGCTGTCCGCTTATGATATTGATAATAAGGCAAACAGCATTATATACATAATGAATATGAATGGTGAACTTGTTAAGATACTGGATACGGGTATAACCTCTGACATCAATGGTATTGCATATGATAATAGCAATGATTTGTTGTGGATAATAACAGGTGATGAATATATATATGCCCTGGACTATAGTGAGCTTTGTAATGGTAAGAATAATTTTTCCTATCCTATAGACAAGGAAAATATGGATGAGGCAGAAAATATGGAAGAACAGCCTTTTTTGACAGATCATTCATTTTTCTATGGTGCGTATAAATTAAGTGATATAACTGGAAGTAATGGCAGCCGCGCATCTTTTATATACTATGATGACAGTAAGCTGTATGTATGTTACGACGATACGAAGCTTGGAGTGCTTGAGATAACACTAGAGGAAGATAGCGAGAATACAGAATCGGATAATAAATCTGACGATGAAGCGGATATTGTGAAATTAACACAGGAAAAAACTCTTACAATTCCAGAAAATATCATTGGAATAAGTATGCGATATGTTTATCCTGAAATACCTGACGATAACAAAAAGAAAGATAACAAGAATAAAGATAAGAATGAGGAAGAAATAGAGCCAACAATATATCTTGTTATGACCAGCACGGTCAATGGAACAGATAGTGGTTTGATTGTCACTGAGTATAAGGATGAAGTAACTGACTATTCCAATGCTGCAGCAGTAAATGGCGAGAATATTATACCTTCAATGGCCCTTTCACCATGTGTAATTGGTGACAGAATCTTCCTTGGATTTGCTTCATCATCACGACCATATTTTAATAACTCTGATGTGATTAACGATCAGATATGGATACTTGATTTTGAATAGAATATTGCCACGTGCAATTAATAGCGTTATTAACGCGTTTATATTATAATGTAAAAAAGATGCAAAGCATCTAATTTAACGAGCAAAATCTCTAAAAAGGACAATGATATGAATATAGTTTTACTTTCTGGTGGTTCAGGAAAAAGACTTTGGCCACTTAGTAATGATATTAGAAGTAAACAATTTATCAAAATTTTCAAGGATGAAAATGGCTGCTATGAGTCTATGGTTCAGAGAATCATTAGACAGATTAAATCTGTTGATAGTGAAGGAACTATTACTGTAGCTACTTCAAGAGTGCAGGTTTCATCTCTTCACAATCAGCTTGGTGATATAGATATGTCAGTGGAGCCAGAAAGAAGAGATACATTTCCAGCCATTGTTCTTGCATGTCAGTATCTTCATGAGCTAAAAGGTCTATCCCGCGACGAGATAGTAACAATATGTCCTGTTGATCCGTATGTCGACGATAGTTATTTTACTGCAATAAAAAGACTAGGGGATGTTATAGGAGATGGAAGTGAAAATATAGCACTTATGGGTGTTACTCCTACATATCCTTCTGAAAAGTATGGATATATTATTCCTGGTGATAAAAACGAAGTAAGTAGTGTTCTTGAATACAAGGAGAAGCCTACTCTTGAAGAGGCCAAGAAATATATGCAGGATGGAGCATTATGGAATGCTGGTATATTTGCATTTAAGCTTGGTTTTATACTTGATAAGGCTCATGAGCTCATAGATTATGAGGACTATACTGATTTATATGACAGATATAGCGAGATACCAGCCGTTTCGTTTGACGTGGCAGTTGTTGAGAAAGAAAAAAGCCTTAGAGTAGTTCGCTATACTGGCGAGTGGAAGGATATAGGAACATGGAACACCTTAACCGAGGCTATGGATGAGAATATCATTGGTAGCGGTGTTATGGATGATAAATGTGAAAGTGTTCATATAATCAATGAAATGGATATGCCTATCCTTGCAATGGGACTTAAGGATGTTGTTATATCAGCATCGCCAGAGGGTATATTAGTCAGTGATAAGGAAAACAGCTCATATATAGGTCCTTATGTGGAAGCCATGGATCAGCAGGTTATGTTTGCTGACAAGTCTTGGGGCAGCATGAAGGTGCTTGATGCTACCAGCGACAGTATGACTATAAAGCTTATCATCAAACCAGGTGCATCCATGAATTACCATAGCCATAGAAATAGGGATGAAGTATGGGTGGTTCTTAGCGGTCAGGGTAAGACTGTTGTAGACGGTATGGAGCAGAACATTCGTACAAGTGATGTTATAACCATGAGTGCAGGTTGTCGTCATACAATTATTGCTGATACAGAGCTTAGACTCATAGAGATACAGCTTGGCAAGGAAATAAGTGTTCACGACAAGATAAAATATGATATGGAATATTAATTAATGAACTGTCAGCAAGGCTGATAGAGAGGTAGATATATAAAATGAACAATCCCTTTCTACTACGCCCCTCGTCCAAGGATTATCTGTGGGGTGGAAATAGATTAAATACAGAATTCGCCAAGAATATAGACAGTACTCCTCTTGCTGAAACATGGGAGTGTTCTACGCATCCTGATGGACCAAGCTTCGTGGCATCTGGGGTATTTGAAGGTATGTCCCTTATTGAAGTGCTTAAGGAACATCCGGAATTTTTAGGTACTCATCCAGATACTAATGGCGAGCTTCCAATACTTATAAAGTTTATCGATGCCAAAAGTGATCTTTCTGTTCAGGTTCATCCAGATGATGAGTATGCCAGAAAAAATGAAGGACAGCCGCGAGGAAAGACAGAGATGTGGTATGTTCTTGATGCCAAGGAAGGTGCAAGCCTTATATATGGACTAAAGCAAACCACTGAAAAGCAGGTGATACGAAAAGCCATTGAAGAAGGTACTCTTGGCAGATATCTTCAGAAGGTGCCAGTTAAAAAGGACGACATGTTCTATATTGAGGCAGGTACTATTCACGCCATTGGTGCCGGGGCTCTTATTGCTGAAATACAGGAAAGCAGTAACCTGACATACAGAATGTATGACTATGACAGACAGGATAAGCATGGTAACAAGCGAGAGCTTCATATAGAAAAAGCACTTGATGTGGCCAATCTTCAGGGGATGAATGAACCAAGACAGCCAATCCGTGTATTCAAATACAATCAGGGTATAGCAAGGGAACTTTTAACCCGTTGCAAATATTTTGAAGTATACCAGATGGTTGTTAATACTGAGCGAAAGCAGACAGTAACCTATGCCAGTGATGAACTGAGCTTCAGAGTGTTACTATGTATCAATGGATGTGGTTCCATAAAATATATGGATGATAATAGTGGAAAGCAGGAAACTCTGCTTGTATATAAAGGAGATTGTCTTTTTATTCCAGCTTTGTCGTCACGTATTAATATTCATGGACAGATAAAGTTCCTGGAAGTACGTGGTTAGTTTTGAAAGGATAGATAAAAACATGAAGATAGGTATCTATTACGGTGGTCGAGGTATTATCTCAGATCCAACATTATACGTATTAAAGAAAATGACTCAGGTTTTTGAAGAGCTCAACATAGAAGTACTTCGCTATGATTTATATGATCAGAAGAACAATATAACAACACTTCCTCAGTCTCTTAAGGAGGTTGATGCCATTGTTCTTGGAGCCACAGTAGAGTGGCATGGTGTAGGTGGATATATGAATTTCTTCCTCGATGCATGCTGGTTATATGGAGATAAGGAGCGTATTCAGAATATTTATATGGCTCCTGTTGTGATGTCCACAACCTATGGAGAGAAGGATGCTGAGCTTGATTTAATCAAGGCATGGACCACTCTTGGCGGACAGTGTGCCAATGGAATAACAGGCTACGTACCTGATGCTGCTGATTTTGAGATTAATAAGCAGTATGATGAGTTAATCGAAAAATGTGCAGAGAATATATATAGAACATGCAACCAGAGAAGAATTTCCCTTCCTATTAGTACCAGAGAGATAAGCCGTAAGGTTGGAATGAATCGTACAAGCTTCTTTTCTCAACAGGAAACAGAGCAATTGTCAGAATATATTTCGGATGAGAAATATGTTAATAAGCAGAAGGAAGATATCAAGGCTCTTGCAGGATTTTTTAAGACTAAGCTTGAGAGTACCAGTGGGACTTCTGTTATAGAAGGCTATATTAATTCTTTTAAGGATAATTTTAATCCAAAGCCAGGCGTACAGGTAGGCTATAAAATCGTTTTTACTGATTCTAGTAAGACTATCGCGATTAAAATCGATGGACCTAGCTTTGAAGTTAAGGAAGGAGATATAGCTTATCCAGGCTGTACCTTCAATATGTCATTAGATGTTCTTGGAGCCATTACCAGTGGACGAAGAACTTTCCAGGGTGGATTCATGGATGGTAGCATCATAGCCAAAGGTGATTTCCAAAATATACGTCTCATGGACGAAGTATTTCCATTTATGGAGGGAAAGTCGTGATACGTAATGTCTTAGAATATATCGAAGCGGCTGCTGCTAGGTTTCCTAGTAAAACAGCATTTGCTTCAGAAGATAATGCGATAACATATGGTGAGTGCCTTACAAAGGTTAACAGGATGGGCTATGCTTTAAGTGGTATTATTGGTGATGTAAGAAAGCCAGTAGTGGTGCTTATGGAGAAGAGCGTGGAGTGTCTTGTTAGCTTTTTTGGCGTAGTAGCGAGTGGTAACTTCTATGTGTGCATAGACAGCAATATGGCTGTAGAAAGACTGCTTACTATCATAGATAATCTTGAGCCTGCTGCCATAATAGCTAATGGTGAGACCGTACTTGAAACTAAGGTCCCGGTTTTTCAGTATAGTGACCTTACTGATGCGCCTGCAGACATTGCCGAAGATGATGTAGTGATGATGGGAGTTCTTGATTCTATTCGTCACAAGGTTACAGATACAGATCCTGTATATGTCCTTTATACATCAGGCTCCACTGGAGTTCCTAAGGGTTCGGTTATCCCTCATAGATCAGTGATTGAATATGCCGAGTGGATAAGTGAGGAGTTTGGTATTAATGAGGATACTGTATTTGGAAGCCAGACACCATTTTACTTTAGTATGTCTGTACTAGATATATTCACTACTATCAGGAATGGCGCAACTCTTGAAATCATACCAAAGAAGTACTTTTCTTTCCCTGTTAAGCTCCTTCAGTTTATGGATGAGAGAAAGGTTAATACTATTTACTGGGTGCCATCAGCTCTATCAATAGTCTCTAACTGGAAGGCTCTTGACTACGTACCAGTACCGACACTTAATAAGATTCTCTTTGCAGGCGAGACAATGCCTACTAAGATTCTTAATGACTGGATAAAGCATATTCCTGATGCTATGTATGCCAACCTGTTTGGCCC
>JAZRXF010000024.1:0-58678 GCA_045600085.1 Lachnospiraceae bacterium | reverse complement strand
TGGATGTGTTCTGCCACCTTCCCATGCTTCAACAGTTTTAATTGAGACCCCCATATAAGATGCAAAAACACTTTGTGTCATTCCTGCTTTCATACGAACATCTCGGATCTGTTTTCCATCATATTCTTTTACTGGCAAAATCATATAAGTTTTTTCTTTTGCTTTTCCAGTTCCTTTTTCGTATGCGATAGCCTCTTCGAGGCCTTCTCTTAAGTCATCAAACAGTGAACTCATAGAAATCATCTCCTATTTTTTGCAGCTTCTTCTTTCAATGATTTTACTAATTTTTTCAGAACATTTTTCTCGTCAGCTGTGAGATTATCTTGTTCTTTCTTTTCAAAAGCAGTAATCAAATATATCACTTCATATTCTGCAAAATCTGTATAACATACTCTGACACTACCACTTTTTCCTCTATCTTTCAGTGGAAATCTAACCTTTCGAATTCCTCCAGTTCCTTCCATAACAGGTCCAGACTCAGGATCCTTTAGTAACATTATCTGTAATGCTTGTAGTTCAACTTCTCCAAGGCCGATTTCCTTCCATCTTTTGGAGAATAAAGGTACTTCAATAAATGTTCTTGTCATTCGTCTGTTTTATATCCTTCCCCTTATGATATTATTATATTATACCCTATTTTATAGGGCGTCAATTGATTTTGAATCTTACATATAACCGTAATGTGAATTGTTAAATTCAATACCTTTGTCCCCAAACTAGAAGTTACTCTTGCATATGCACTTTTTAATTGTTATCCTATTCTTAATTTCATACTCCGGCATAAGCACTCTAGCGCTCCCCACAAATCCAGTCTCAGTAGTTGTATGTCAGGCTGAGAGGGGCGCAACACTACTATATACTGCCCTTGTAGAGTTTTACCATCAGGTTCCGGAATTCAATACAATTCACTAAATCCTCATCTTCTTTTGCATGCATACATATCCAAATGCTATGTACTGTTTTTATCTTATCATATTATTAAACTCCCTAGTTTTCTGCGACGATATCATATATCACCTTTCCTTCTCCCGGCACAGTATCTTCCTCTGATGACTTCGACAGACACCTTATTAAGATTTGTAAGCCCTGGATCTACCGGGATAGTTGATATCTCAATATCATCACTTATATACCTGATGATTTCATCTATGAAATCATCCTTAAACTCATCTAATGAGTACTTCAAAATTCGCGCTAACACCTGTTTATCTGCCAGCACTTCTTTAACACTGGCGTCCTTTGCTGGGATTTACTACTTTTCTATGCAATATATGCTCATATGAAAAAGCACCTGCTAATTGCAAGCGCTTATAAATAAGACCAAAGTACACATCCTCGTGTCAAATGCTCCGTCCCTAGTTAACAAAAAGCGCCTTAGCATTTATGCCAAAGCGCCTATTGCAATAATACTAATATTATAATAATTCTTTTAATTCATCCGGTGTAAATTCATAATCAGAGTTACAGAAATCACAATGAACATTGATTGGCTGTGCATCCTCTATCATACTATTTAGTTCATCCTTACCAAGTGAAGCAAGTGCTCTTGAAACACGTTCTTTGCTACATGAACAATAGAATGATGGCTCTACTTCATCAACAACCTCTGGATCAAGCCCCTCAAGTAATATTCCAAGAATATCCTCCAGGCTTTTACCTTCACCTAAAAGGTTCGTAACACTAGTAACCTTACTAAGATTAGCCTCCAGCTTATCTATAACCTCGTCAGTTGCAAATGGCATAAGCTGAATCATAAAACCACCTGCATACTTAACAGAATAGTCTGTATCAACTAATACTCCAAGACCAATGGATGAAGGAACCTGTTCCGATACCATATAGTAATAAGTAAGGTCCTCAGCTATTTCGCCTGATACAAGCTCTGTAGTACCTACATAAGGCTCTTTGAGGCCCATATCCTTTATTACCGTAAGAACACCTACTCCAAGCGCACCTGAAACGTCAAGCTTACCATTAGGCTTAAGTGGTATATCCACAATATTTTCAGCTGAGTAGCCCTTAACACGGCCCTGATAATCAGCTGTAACCATGATATGACCAATAGGTCCACTACCATCAATCTTTATAGTAAGTAGATCACTTTCACTCTTCTGAGTAATACCCATAATAGCACCTGCAGTAAGAAGTCTACCTAGCGCTGCGGTTACTACTGGACTAGTATGATGTTTAGTATATGCTGTATTCACCAGTTCTCTTGTATCTGCTACAAACGCTCTTATCATTGAGTCTGCAGCAGTAGCTCTAATTATTCTGTCACTCATTTTATACTCCATCAAGCATTCTTATGAGACCATCTCTATCATTTGTAAATCTACTAGCTGTAAGTCTATCAACCTGACCAGAACTAATAAGTCTCTTAAGATCAGTATTAAGTGTATGCATACCCATTGATGCATTGGACTGAATAGTACTCTGAATCTGGTTAGTCTTATTCTCACGAATAAGGTTAGCAATAGCTGGGTTCATAACCATTGTCTCTGTTGCTACAACTCGGCCTGTACCATCCTGAAGTGGAAGAAGCTGCTGTGATACAACACCATAAAGGATTGTAGAAAGCTGAATACGAAGCTGGTCTCTTCCTTCAAGTGGACAACCATCAATAATACGGTCAATTGTCTGAGCCGCACTAGTAGTATGTAAAGTAGAGAAAACAAGATGCCCTGTTTCAGCAGCAGTAATAGCTGCACGAATTGTCTCATAGTCTCTCATTTCACCTACGAGAATAATATCTGGATCCTCTCGGAGTGAAGAACGAAGAGCTGTTGCATAATCACTAACATCCTTTCCGAGCTCTCTCTGATGAATCATAGCAAGCTTATGATTATAAATATACTCAATAGGATCCTCTACTGTCATGATATGACATGGACGTGACTTATTGATGTAATCAATCATTGATGCAAGTGTTGTTGTCTTACCACTACCTGTTGGACCTGTAATAAGTACAAGACCTCTTGGAAGCTGACAGAAGCTTTCAATAACTTCTGGAAGCTGAAGTGTGTGGAAGTCAGGAATATCTTCATTAAGAAGACGAATAGATGCTGCAAGGTTGTTTCTCTGATGATAAATATTAACTCGAATACGAACCTTACCGTCCTGGCAGAATCTTGCGAAGTCTAGATCCTTTCCTGAATCAGCTAGAGCTATCTGCTCAGGTGTCATCAACTCCTCAATAAGAGCTCTGGCCTCAGCCATTGTAGGCTCTGGATTGATGATCTGAAGTGTACCGAATCGACGTACAGCCAGGTGTGTACCTACTGTAATATGAATATCGGAACACTCATTGACAATTGCATAATTAAGTAACTCATCAAAAGTCATTATGTTTCCTCCCCAATAATTACATAAAAATAAAGTAATACATCAACATTTAAATTTTACCAAAATAGCCGGAATATTGAAAGATAAATATGCATATATCTATATCAAAAAATGAATACTTGAATAATACAAAGACGAGTAAAAAAACGAACAAAAAAAGGAACCCATCTCTGGATTCCTAGCAGGGGATGAGAGAATCGAACTCCCACCAAAAGTTTTGGAGACTCCTATCATACCATTTGACCAATCCCCTATTTAGTTGTGTTAAAAACACGCTCAACAATTAAATATATTAGCATACTGCCAAGTAAAATGCAAGTTATTTTTTCAATTTACTTGGCAGTATTAATAAATTTATCCAAGAAGATTTCTAATAAGTTCTTTTCCTCTAGGTGTCAAAACTGATTCTGGATGATACTGAACACCGTATACCTTATTTACAGGGTCCTCAACACTCATAATCTCTCCATCGTCAGCTCTACCAGTAACTACAAGCTCCTCCGGAAGAGTATCCTCCACAACTGATAATGAATGATATCTTGCTACCAATATCTCACTATTTTCATCATCCATACCCTTGTAGAGCTTGCTCGCTCCATCAATCTTGACAGTACTAGTTTTTCCATGCATAAGTCTTGATGCATAAGATACTGTGGCACCATATGCCTCACATATAGCCTGATGACCAAGGCATACACCAAATACTGGAATCTTGCCCTTAAAATACTTAACAGCCTCAACACACACACCTGCATCGGAAGGTTTTCCCGGTCCTGGGCTAATAACTATTATTTCAGGCTTTAAAGCTTCTATCTCCTGAAGTGTAAGTTCATCATTTCTAATAACCTTAATATCAGGATTAACACCACCTATAAGCTGATATAAGTTATACGAAAAACTATCATAATTATCTATCAGTAATATCATTGTCAATACCTCCTTCTGCTTCTGTAACAGACTTAACAACGGCTTTTGCCTTATTGATACACTCTCTGTATTCATTTTCTGGAACAGAATCAGCAACGATTCCTGCACCACTTCTTATAAACACCTTTCCATTCTTGGCAAAAGCAAGTCTAATTGCTATACATGTATCAAGATTACCTGTGAAATCAATATATCCTATGGCACCACCATATATTCCACGCTTGTTATCCTCAAGTTCATTGATTATCTCACAGGCACGAAGCTTAGGAGCTCCTGAAAGTGTACCTGCTGGAAGTATAGAGTCAACTGCATCAATGGCATCTCTTCCATCTGCAATCTGTCCTCGTACAGTTGATCCAATATGCATTACGTGAGAGTATCTTTCTATTTCCATGTACTTCTCAACTTCAACAGTTCCTATGGCACTTATCTTACCAATATCATTTCTTCCAAGATCTACAAGCATGTTATGCTCTGACTTTTCCTTTTCATCGGCAAGAAGTTCCTTCTCTAATGCCTTGTCTTCAGCATCATCCTTACCACGTGGTCTTGTTCCAGCAAGTGGGAAGGTATGAAGTACTCCATCCTCAAGCTTAACAAGTGTCTCTGGTGATGCTCCTGCAATCTCAACATCATCAGATGAGAAGTAGAACATATAAGGTGAAGGATTGACCATTCGAAGCTTTCTGTATGTATCGAATAAGCTTCCTTCAATATTAGCCATCATTCTGTTGGATAATACAACCTGGAAAATATCACCCTCATGAATATAATGCTTAGCCTTATTTACCATGTCACAGTACTGCTCTTCGTTAAAGAGTGGGGAGAAGTCTGATAAGAGCTTGAGAGGCTGAATCTTGGCCTTCTCACCTTCTCTAAGAAGTCTTGCAATATCAGCAGTTTCCTTTAAGGCTCTATTATATTCTGTTTCAATATTGTCAGCCTTGATATTAACTATAATATGTATTTCCTGCTTAAGATTATCAAATGCAATAACCTTATCGAAAAGCATAAGATCAACATCCTTAAATGACTCCTCATCCCTAGCTGTAATCTTAAGACTTGGCTCTGCATATTTAATATAATCATAAGAGAAGTAGCCTACAAGTCCGCCAGTAAAGCTTGGCATACCTTCTATTCTTACTGACTTATTCTCGGCAAGAATCTGTCTAATATAATCACCTGGATGATCTACATGCTGAGTAATAGTCATGCCTGACTTAACAGTAAGCTCATGATCAATGCATGTAAGCTCAAGCTTAGGATCATATCCAAGGAATGTATATCTCCCCCACTGCTTAGCGTCCTCAACACTTTCAAGCATAAAGCAGTGCTTGCTAACGTTTTTCAAAATTCTCATAACTTCAATAGGAGTTGTGTAATCCGATGGAACACTTTTCATAACCGGTATAACTTTATACTCCCCACTCGCTGCTAATCTCTTAGCTTCATTAATATCTGGTGTTATCATATGTATTTCCTCCTATAACCTAAAGAGTCCCTGGCAAACAGAACTATTCTGTCTGCCAGGGACGATAAATCAAAATATCGCGGTGCCACCCTGCTTCATCTGATATACTCAGATGCCCTCATAGAATGCTATCACATTCCTGACCACTATCGTAGATCGTCACGCTGCCATTTACTAAGAACTAAATCTTTCAGATTTACTCTTTTCCCTGCAGACCTCAGTGGCCCATATCACAACCTGACACTATCCGAATCACACCATCTCGGACTCTCTCTTAGCTCATCAATCATGCCTCTTCCACATCATCGGCTTTCATATTCTATTTATAGAAAATATAATATTTCTATCACAAAAATGCAAGTGTTTTTTAATTTTCTTTTATACTATCCACATACTTCGAAAGTTTAGAATACCCTAAATCTTTATAACTAAAATGTTTAAATTTTTGACTAAGGCCTTTACCTATCCTGGCTAGATCTGTTCCTGCCTCCAGCTGATCAAGAATATATTTATTAACCTTGGCTATATTATCAGCATCATCCTTGTGCTCTTCTCTTGAAATATATGCTGAACTTCCATCCTGATTAATATGAAACTTAGTTTTTTCTTCGATAAATTTTGTGAATTTCGAATAACCATAGTTACGTTCATCAAAATCAGGGAAGCTTCTCTGAAGCTGACTTTTAAGAGACCCAAGGTACGCCTTTTCATTCTTATTTTCTGCTTCCTGAAGTAGAACATTAATCTGCTGTTTAATATCCTTCAGTGGAGTGATACTACTTTCTGCATCATCCTCCGTGCTATCATTATTATCATCTTCAATACGGTCCAAAAACTTATACTCATTACATGTCTGCACAAAGAAACGAGATGCCTGTGTTTTACCCATACCTATTACAAACTTACCAGCCTCACGAAGCTTTGTTACAAGTCTTGTAAAATCACTATCTGATGATACTATACAAAAGCCATCAACATTGCCTGAATAAAGAATATCCATGGCATCAATAACAAGCATGATATCAGCAGCATTCTTTCCAGAAGTATATATTGGCTGATGAATAGGTACTATAGCATACTCCATACCCTTCTTCTGCCAATCAGAAAGTCGTCCACTTGAAAAGTCTCCATACATCCTCTTGATAGTAACATCACCATATTTCTTGATTTCGGCGATAATTGTATCAAGATAATTTTTGCTGGTATTTTCAACATCTATTAATAATGCTATCCTCTTTTCTTCCATAGCCAGTCCCCCATCATTTAAACGCTACAAATATTACTAACCTTGCCTATTGATACATAGTTATCCAGTATTGCTCTAAGATCAGACCCTTCCTCTGCCTCATACTGCCTTACACCAACAACCATATATGATGTCTTGCCATCATCAAGCGTTGTTTCATCATAATGATCATCATAAAAATCAGATACTGACACGGTTCTGTCCCTAAGTATTCCCTTACACTCAGATACATTGCAGCCCGGAAAATTCACATTCCATATCTGATTTTTTCCAAGAGGTTCATCTAGAAGTTCCGCCATAATCTCTCTCAAATATTTGTCTGCCACGGAATGATTCGGATCAAAATTCTCTGAAAAAGCTATTGTGTGAACCTTCTGAAAAGCAGCTTCAAATGCAGCTCCCGCAGTAGCAGAATACTGAATATCAGACGCCATATTGTAGCCATAGTTAATTCCCGAAAATACATGATCAGGTTTCCCAGGCACAATATTTCTTACTCCGATTCTTACGCAGTCCGCTGGTGTCCCAGTACATGCATAAGCCTTAACTCCCGCAACTGGGAAATCAACCTCCCATGCTTCGATTGAATGTCTAAGAGTAATACTATGCGACATAGCGCTACGCTGACTGTCTGGTGCTACGACCCACACGTCACCAAACTCCCTAGCACACCTTGCCAGTCTAATAATTCCATCTGCATCTATTCCGTCATCATTTGTTATAAGAATCTTCCTGTTCATAAGCCCCTCTCTTAAAAAGGCAAATGTATAAATCGACAGACTCATACATTTGCCACTTAGTATTAAATCTTCACGGAGTCCTTGCCCCTAATAAGCTTCATAACACAATCACATATAAGCTTAAACACCAATCCAAACACTATGGTTGCTGCAAAGACACATAAAAAGAATATGATACAGTTTGAATGATATGGCTTTACTACTGGATTTCCAGCCTTGCCATATAATAAGAATCTGAATATCTGAAGTGCCATTAAATTCATAAGATAAGTATCAAGCGATATCTTTCCAAAAAATTTAGTGACAGGATTTACTGTATGGAACTTCATCATAATCATGAATATCAGAATCACAAACAGTACTACCTCTGGCATCTGACAGAAAAGTGTTATTACTTTCTTATCAATATCAAGACCTTTAGCACCAGGATTCCATTCAATGGTCCAGTATCCGAACTTCCACTGAGCCATTCCTGATAAGAAACGAGCAACGAAAAACAAAATCGCAACTACAATTAATTTAAGTGGATACAACTTCTTCATAAAGCCTACTACAGCCTGCTCACTATTGGCAAATATCATACCGATAAGAAAAGCTATTGGTGAGTTAACCCACCACTCTCCTGAGAACAGAAGCATTTTTTCGTGCATCCACCACTTAGCATTATTAAAAGCACCCATCTTCCACCACAGGCCTTTCTTAGCCCACCATGCAAAATGACCATTCACACAGAATACCATTCCAAGGAATATGATGAATATAAACATCATAAAAAGCTTAGGTGCTCTGCCCTTGCCTGTATCTTTTCTAAACAAAATGAAAAATACAAGATAAAGTAAAAACAGTATAACTGGATACCATGCATATTCATTCATCATAGTAAGTCCAAGAAGACCAGTTACGATCTGAGCCGGTGGCATTTTTTCCTTACAAATGAAAAATCTAAAGATAAAATATAATAGTGCACTCACATAATACGGAACAAGAATAACAGGCAATCTTTTCTTCAGAAAACCATTCATATAGCCTGGCTTAGTGTCAAGATTTTTAATAAGTCCATATCCTGAGCAGAAGAAGAATATTGCTACATAGAAATAACCTGCATTCACAAAAAAGCTAAGCTCTTTGCACTGCTGGAACAAGGCTTCCTGCGATATATGATGTAAGATTACTCCTATAGCTGCCAGTCCTCGAAGTGACTTGGTCACTTCAAGACTCATAAAATCATCATGGAATCCATCAGATGTTTTTTTCTTTGTAGCAATCTTGCCACCCCATATTAACAACACAAACTGTATAAAGAATACTGCGTATGTTAACAGTGGCATCATTTTTAAATTCATATTTCCGACCTTTAAATAATTTATTGATTAATTCTGACCATAGTAAGCATTAGCACCATGCTTTCTAAAATAATGCTTATCCTGAAGTTCCTGTGGCGCTGGAGCAATATCCTTGTTAATCGTTTCTGCTCTGTATGCCATTTTGGCAACCTCTTCCATAACAACAGCATTATGAACTGCCTCGTGGGCATCCTTTCCCCATGAGAAAGGTCCGTGATTCTTGCAAAGTACGCCAGGTACTGCAACTACATCCTTGTTCATCTTCTTAAATGAATCTGCTATAAGAAGACCTGTATTCTTCTCATAAGCATCCTCGATTTCGTCCTTATTAAGACATCTTACACATGGAATGTCTCCATAGAAATAATCAGCGTGAGTTGTACCATAGCAAGGAATGTCTCTTCCCGCCTGAGCCCAGCTAGTGGCATATGAAGAGTGTGTATGTACTACGCCGCCAATCTCAGGAAATGCCTTGTAAAGTTCAAGATGAGTAGGTGTATCAGAACTTGGTCTATACTTACCTTCCACAACGTTTCCTTCCATATCAACTACTACCATATCCTCTGGAGTGAGCTTGTCATACTCAACTCCACTTGGCTTGATTACAAAATACTTACGATCAGCATCGATAGCACTTACATTACCCCATGTAAATGTTACCAACCCATACTTTGGAAGCATCATATTAGCTTCATATACTTCTTTCTTTAATTCCTCTAACATTTCTATTCACTCCTTACAAAATTTACTCATATACCCTAAATTAGCCAGCAGATTTAACTGCTGGCTAAAATAACGATTCTCTATTATAAAATCTCTACAGCCTTCTTCTCAATTGCAAGACCAGCCTTATATACCTCAAGGAATTTGTCAAAGCCCTGAACCTCTTCATCTGTTGCTCTAAGACTGCTGCCCTTCATATCTGCAAATATCTTGTTCTTCAGGTAATCGCCAAGCTTCTCACCTTCAGCCTTATTAACCATATAACCTGCAAGAAGTGCACATCCCCAAGCACCACCTTCTCCAGCTGTCTGCATAACTGAGATAGGTGCATTACAAGCTGCTGCTGCAAGTCTCTGACCAACGCCTTCTGTCTTGAAGTATCCACCATGTCCAAAGAGCTCATCGACCTTGACGCCCTCTTCCTTAAGCATAAGATCAAGTCCAACCTTGAGAGTTGCAAATGCTGAGTAAAGCTGTACTCTCATGAAGTTACCAAGATTAAATGCGGCATCGGCCTTTCTTGCAAAAAGAAGAGCACCCTCATCAAATCCTGTAACAGGTTCTCCTGAAGTATAGTTGTATGCAAGTAAGCCTCCGCAATCAGGAGTACCATCAAGAGCCTTTGTATAAAGCTTTGTGAAAAGATCATTCATATCAACCTTCATACCGAAAGTTTCTGTAACTTCCTTGAAAAGATTGACCCATGCGTTAATTTCCGAGGTACAGTTATTACAATGTACCATACCAACTAATGCTCCATCAGGAGTTGTTACTAAGTCGATTTCTGGATATACCTTAGAAAGCTCTTTCTCAAGAACTACCATTGCAAAAATACTTGTTCCTGCTGAGATATTACCTGTACGAACACCCACGCTGTTAGTTGCTGCCATACCTGTACCAGCATCCCCCTCTGGAGGGCACATAGGTATCCCCGCCTGGAGCTTACCCGACACGTCAAGAAGCTTAGCGCCCTCTGCTGTAAGCACTCCTGCATTCTCACCTGCTACAAGCACCTTTGGAATAATCTGGCCAAGCTTCCAGCCCATGCCTTCTGCTGCCACAAGATTATCAAACTTAGCTACCATAGTAGCATCGTAGTCGCTTGTATTCATATCGATTGGGAACATACCAGAAGCATCACCGATACCAAGAACCTTCTCACCTGTAAGCTTCCAGTGTACATAGCCAGCAAGTGTTGTAAAGAATGCTACGTCTCCCACATGCTCTTCTTTATTAAGAACAGCCTGATATAAGTGTGATATACTCCATCTCTGTGGAATGTTGTAATTAAACTCTGCAGTAAGTTTCTTTGAAGCCTCTTCTGTGATTGTATTTCTCCATGTTCTAAATGGAACTAAAAGCTCATCGTTCTTATCAAAAGCAAGATAGCCGTGCATCATCGCAGAGAAACCAATGGCAGCAAAGCATGTAAGCTCCACACCATACTGATTCTTAACGTCCTTTACAAGGTCGCTGTAGCAGTCCTGAAGACCTGTCCAGATATCATCAAGCGTATATGTCCATATACCATTATCAAGACGGTTCTCCCATCCATGTCCTCCTGAAGCAAGTACTGTACCCTTATCATCTGTAAGTACTGCTTTTATTCTTGTTGAGCCAAATTCTATACCGAGGATTCCTTTTCCCTCTAAAATAAGCTGCTTTACATCCATCTTTAGTTCTCCTTTGTATTTTGCTTTTGTTAACCCTTATATCTTCTCTTGTTTATATTTATTATGGAATTTCTGGTGTCCAATACACCTGCTGATAAATATCTGTAAACTTGTAGGTTGCCTTAACATTTGCCCCATCTGGAAGTACAAGATATCCAATACTCATATCATCATCTACTGTTATAGTATCGCCAAGATAGTAGCTATCGAGATACTCGCCATCGTAAGAATAGTAATCACAAATGAAATCGATTGTATCGCCCTTCTTAAGCTCTGTAACATTCTTAGCAACAGCCTCTGTCTCACCATCATTGTAATCAGTGTTAGCACCAACAAGATATCCATCTGGATGTGCATTATCAAATACAACTAGGAGTCGTACTCTTTCCCCGTTAAGATATGCTGGTACATATGATGTTATAACAGTTTCATTGGCTGTCTCTATGGTATCAAGGTGATAGAACGCTACTACCTGACCATCTATTCCAAACCATGTCATATCGTACTCGCCTATTAACTGACCATTGTCATCAAGTTCAAATACATTATCGACACCAAGATCAATATATCCTTCTCCGTCATCATAGAAGACATTGAGTTCAAGATCTGTAACAAGGCTCCACTGTTCGTCTGGAAGTGACATCTTATATGTGTTACCATCCATAAGCCAAAGAAGATTGTCAGCGTCAAATCTATTGGCCGCAATATAAGCGTCCTGATCATCCTGGCTCATTGACTTTCCGCTTGATAATGATGCAAGAGTATTTAAGTCAATGCTTCCTTCGCTTAATCCAGATATAATCATCTGGCCAAGAATACCACCAAGATTACCACTAACATTTGGTGTTGAATAAGATGAGGCTGATGTCACCTGACCATTGGCCTCAAGGCTGGCAAACTCCTGTATACACTTGGAATACTCATCATCCATTCCTATTGACTGATATGTATTAACAACCTGGTTAACCTTACCAGCTTTTTTGTAAGGGAAGAAGATTGATAATCCGTATGCATTAGTCATATTAGTTGATGTTCTGTTATATTTAACACATCCCTTAAGGGCATCTGCAAGTTCTCTTCCTGGCTGAGTATTAAGATTCATTGCAAAATCAACAAGATCGACCTGATCAATATTGGAAGAACGAGCAAACTCTCTTGCGCCATTACGTGCTGTAGATACAGTCTTATAATTATTGCTCTGAATCATTTCATTAGTGTCTTTAGCGAACTCGCTAAGCTCTTCTGGAACTGTGGCCTGAAGCTCTGCAAGGTCAACAATTGAAAGTGTTGTCTGCTGTCCCTGGCACTTCTGTGCACATACATCTACGAAATCATCAATAATGTTCTTACCAATCTCAATTGTTGGCATTGATGTGTCTTTTGATAAATTAGTTATCCAGTTAGTATAGTACCAGCCAACACCTGGCTCTGTTTCCTCTGAAGCTATCATATAGTCAGCATAGTTGGTAAGCATAAGTCCATTCTCGACTGTAGCCATAAGACATGCATCAAAACCAATGAAATCGAAGGTTGTACCAGCCTTCTGTAATGCTGTATTAATACCAGCAAGAGACATTGAACCACTCACTCTATTCTTTTCATCGTAGCCATAACCTGTGATAGATCCACCGCCGTGATCCCAAAGAATCAGCTCATTTCTATTGGCTGGATAATTGGTTGTACAATACTGAATAAACGATGCGAGATTCTCAGGCTTTGTCATTGCAGCAGTACCCATATCCTTCTCCAGGCAAATAAGCTTGCCACTTTCAACCTTATATATCTGGTTAACTGAGCTACTAATAGAAGAATCCTTCCACTGATTACAACCACCTGTATATACAATAATATTAACATTGTCAGCTATTGTGGCATTTTTCATCTCGCCAAGATCAGCTGTACCCATACCATACTTGGACTCAAGGTCTGTACCACACATATACACCATGATAGTAACAACATCTTCGCCGCCACCCTTTATAACTGTACGCTTAGCTCTTGCGCCATCAGCCACGGATGTATCAAGTGTTGCCGTACTAGTATTTGTATTAGTAAGACCTGTACCACCACTTGAGCCAGAGCCACCAAGAAGCGATGATAATCCACCGCCACCACCTAAAAGTAATACTATAACTGCTATGATGACACCAAGCATGCTTCCACCGCCTGCTCTCTTACCACCATTGGAATTATTGGAGTTATTTGAGGAACTATTCTTATGACCATTATAATTCTGGTTACCAACAGGTCCTGTGCCAAGGCCAGAACCTCTTTTATTTACTCCACTACTTTGCCCTACAACATTTTTACCATGGCTAACTGGTCTATTATTATCTGCCATTTTCTTCTCCTAACACTCTGTATATGATGTTAATTATTCGCCTATTATTTCTGAAAGCTCTGCCCATTCATCCATATAGCTCTCATTTTCAGCTTCCTTGCCCGATATTTCTTCCTGAATGGCTGCAAGCTTCACATAGTCTGATGCTATCCCTGGATCAGCAAGCTGTTCTCTCAGCTCTTCAAGCTTCTGCTCGTTGTCTTCAATAAGCTGTTCTAGTCTTGCAACTCTCTTCTTCGCTTTACTTAATTCCTTACCTGGATTAGAAAAGTTTTTCTCTGCGTCACTCTTCTTTTGAGTGGCCTTTTCTTCTTCTGGCTTTCCCGCATTAAGTCTAAGAGCTTCATCGGTAAAAGAACCTCTATTCTCTATTCCGTATTTCTCTTCATAAGCTTCATAGCCATAAGGGAAGTACATGGTGCTTCCACCTTGAAAAATAAGGAGTGCATCAGCTACCTGCTTAATAAAATATCTATCATGCGAAACGAATAAAACCGTTCCATCAAAACTCTTTAGCATTTCTTCAAGAGCTTCTTTTCCAACAATATCCATATGGTTAGTCGGCTCATCGAGAATTAACAGATTCGGACGCCTCTGGAAAAGCTTGGCTAGTGCAAGTCTTACTTTCTCACCTCCCGAAAGCATATTTACATTCTTAAATACATCTTCTCCTCTGAAAAGGAATCCGCCAAGAATATTTCTAATCTCGGTTTCAGTGAGTGTTGGGAACTCATCCCACAGTTCGTCTATTACCTGCTTGTCACTCGAATACTGAGCCATTTGCTGATCAAAGTAACCAACATCTACGTTATATCCATACTTATACTTACCACTCTTTTTAGGGAGCTGTTCCGTAATAGTCTTTAAAAAAGTGGATTTTCCAAGGCCATTGCCTCCTATGATTCCTACCTTCTGACCTTTCTTCAATTCAAAAGTCACTTTTGATAGAACTTCATCATAGCCAATGCCAAGATTGTCAACTGAAAGAACATCATTACCACTCTCCTGGTTAATAGAAAGCGATGTGTTAAAAGCTCTTTCATCAGCGCTTTCTGGCCGATCTATTTTATCCATGTGCTCAATTGCTTTTAACTTGGACCTAGTCATTGCAACCTTGGTAGGTGTATTTTTAAATCGTTCAACTATATTGTTAAGACGCTCTATTTCTTTCTGCTGACGCTCATACTCCTTTTCCTGCTTTTCGAAATCTTCTTTCTTTTTAAGCACGTAATCAGAATAATTGCCAACATATCTTTTAAGCGTATTGTGCTCTATTTCATATACAACTTCTGCCACTCTATCAAGGAACATTCGGTCATGCGATACAATAACCACTGCTCTTGGATACTGCTTCAAATACCCCTCTAGCCATCCAATTGTAGATATGTCCAAGTGGTTAGTTGGCTCATCCAAAAGCAAAATGTCCGGCTTCGAAAGAAGCAATTTTATAAAAGCTATCTTTGTTCTCTGGCCCCCGGAAAATTCTGAAAGTGGCTTTGCAAGATCTTCAGCTGTAAAGCCGAAACGCTCAACTATCATATCGTAGTCTTTTTCATAGTTATAGCCACCAAGGTACGAGAACCTAGCTTCAAGATTAGAGTATTCGGCAATATTTTTTTCATCGCTACCACCTGTTTTATCGATGGTCTCAAGTAGCTCATCCATCCTTGCTTTCATTTCAAGGATAGGTTTAAAAACCTTACGAATCTCATCGGCCAGCAAAACGGTGTTGTCTTCAAAAGTCATCTGCTTGAGACAACCTATTACTGGATCGCCTGCCCTGGATATAAAACTATTTTCATCACTTGATTTCTTTTCTAGTTCTAACTCTCCAAGTATTAGCTTTAAAAGAGTGGTCTTGCCGCATCCATTACGACCGACCACTGCAATCTTTTCGGTATTTCTTATTTCAAAATTGATATTCTTTAATACAGCGCTGCCTCCATAGGAAACAGCGCCGCCACTAATCTGATATAACATTATAAATCCTTGTATATTTATTTCTTTCTATCAGCGTCAAAAGAGATAACATTATCGCCATTAGCCTTTGCAACTGCAGCAGCGCCAAATGAAACTGCTGGTGTACCAAGATTAAATCCTACGATAGCTGATACTGATCTAACTTTCTCATTAACTGCAAGCATTATTGAGTTGAGATAGTTCTCTCTGATATACTTCTCAAAATCCTCAACATAAGTATTAGACTGAACTGCTGTAATTGTTTCGATACAGAACTCAACTGCTCCATTCTTATCTTTTGCATCGAACTTTACAAGTACAACTGCATTAGTTGGTGCTGCAGCGTTAAGCTTTACTGCAACATTTGTTGTAACCTGCATATCAAGTCTCTCCCCTGCCTTGAGAGTAAGTGCGTTGTTGAATTTTGCACTCTTAATATCTGTTCCCCTTACACTTACTACAAGATCCTTTGATTCTTTTGCCATTTTTATAAATCCTCCTTAAGAATTATCATTGTGTATACGATTATTTATCCATTGTCCCTTTTTTTATCAAAAATACATCCGCAATTGCCTTGGCTAAAATAAATGGATATGCCTGTACAATTTTCAGCTTCATATCATTACCTACAATCACTTCAAAGATTACTTCTACATATCTATTGTCCTTGCTGGAGTCATATGTAACTGTGTTCTCTTTTGATAGTTCCATGGTCTTTGGAGTTGAAATATCAACAAGCCTGTCAAGCATCATCCCCATTGCTGTTGATGCTGCGCCCATAATCTGATTCATCACTTCTGCAAAAGCACTAATATGCATCTCAGAAAAGTCCATCTGATAAAACATACCATGGCCATCTGATCCCATCATCATATCAGCAATCATCTTCACTTCGTCCTTTTTTGCAAAAAGCATATTGCGTCCCATTATGCCCTTTACATAATCGACGAAAGCCACCAATTCCTCATCGCCACTAACACTAACTTTACTTTCATTGTCTTTAATATTAACTGACGGAGTGGAAATCTCCACCTCTCGCTGAACCAGCAGACTAAGACTTGTTGCAGCGTTACCAGTGCTAATATTGGCAATTTCACCTATAGCTGATATTTCTAATTCGTTGAGTTTTAAATCCTGCATCAATCTTCCTCGTTGAGGTTTATACAATATATTTCTTCAACACCAACCATATCCCCAGTGGGCTCAAAGCCCATTTTTGTGTAGATATGTTTGGCCCTGTCATTATCCTTGTGCACCAATAAGTATATGCTATCACAGTCATATGTATCGACCATCTCTTCAAGTACCAGTTCCAAAGCAATGCTGCCAAGACCTTTACCCTGGTGAGCATAATCTATCATCAATCGACAAAGTTCATACTCATCACGTTCTTCGCTATATCCATACATTGCAAAGCCCACAGGTTTCTTGCCGCAATACACAGCCTTAACTGTCCAGGTATCTTCATATAAAGCCTGGCATATGGACAATGCATTGGATGCCACATATTTCTCAATTATGCAAGGAGCCTCTTCTGACTGGGTTGTAAGCATGACAACATCCATCCAGTTATCCTCATCTATATCCTTTAATTTCACAGAAACATCTGGCATTGCGTATACTTCCTCTAATATACTTATACTCCATCTATTATACTAAAAATACTACTTACAATGCAAATTTATGTTATCATATATTTAAGTTATTTTTATTCGAGGTCATCACATGAAAAGTAAGATAAAATTGCTTATTACTCTTGCGGTTATCATCATAGTTTTAGTTGGCATTGCTTTGCTTAATAAAATCATGGACAATCGCCATATCATAGAACCCAATGACCCTAATGCAGTAGGTTTTGCTCCTGGCAATATCTATAACAAAGGGTTATATGCTGAAGAAAATGGAATAGTATTTTTCGCCAATCCTTATGATGGTGGAAAGCTATATACAATGAACGCTGATCAAAGTGATGTAAAACGAATTGCCTCTGGTGATGTTTCATTCATCAATGTCATAAATGGATATGCATATTACTTTTCATCAACAAGTGGTGATCAGTCAGGTCTTGGATATGTAAGAAACGGCCGTGGTTTATACCGTACAGATATGGATGGTTCAACCTTCGCCATGACTAAGTGTACTACTGATGGATTAATGGTTGTTGGCAACTATTTATACTTCCTTTATTTCGAAGAAGGAGGCAATAATAACGCTCACGTTTCCCTCCACAAGGTCTCAATTAATGATGAAAACCTAGAGATGGTTCTTGATGAACATATATGTCTTGGTGGCTATAGCTTTGGCAAATTGTATTATGGTGGAGTAACTGATGATCATCATCTTTACAGTTTGAACCTTGAAACAGGGCAATCAGAGCAGGTATCAAACATTAATGTTTATCTTCCTATCGTAACTGGGGATTATGTATATTATCTTGATTTGAATAATGACTATCATTTAACTTCTATGTACCTTCCTGATGGTACTACAACTGATTTGTCAGGTGAACGCGTTGATACCTATAATATGAATAATAGCGTTATCTACTATCAGAACTGTGATCCAAATGCCTATGCACTTAAAAGAATGAACCTTGACGGAAGTAATAAGGAGACTGTTCAAACAGGTGTATTCAAAAATATTAATATAACATCAACATATACATACTTCCAGGATTTCAAAGCGGATTTATCCGTATATTTCACCCCTACTAGCGGAAATATATCTGTTCAGCCTTTTGACGCTGCAAGGCAAGCGGCTATTGCGGCAAGATAGATATCTTAAATTATTCGAAAACAAAAAAACTGAAAGGATTTCATAAATGATGATTCCTTTCAGTTTTTTATTATTTTATATACTGGTCATTAATCATACCAGCCAATTTTTCTATGGTTTTCTTTTCTATTGGATGAAGTCTGTATCCTGCTATTTCAGCTAGTGGCTTCATAACAAAATCTCTTTCGAGCATATCAGGATGAGGAACTGTTAATTGCTCACTATTAATAACACAATCATCATACATTAATATATCAAGATCCAGAGTTCTTGGTCCCCAATGAATCTCTCTTGTGCGTCCATACTTTTTTTCTATTCCCTGAAGAAATAGTAGTAAATTATTGGGTTCATAGTATGTGCTAATTTCTATGACACCATTATAAAAATCATCTTGCATAACACCACCATATGGACTTGATATTATCATAGTTGATTTTTTAGTTATTTTGCAGTAGCTATCAGCATCAATATCAGCCAGTGCTGAATCTATTATCGACTCGCTATCTCCCATATTAGAGCCATATGTAACATATACAGTATGTCTAGCTCTTGTAATACATACTGATAGATTTTCAACCATTTGCTCAACTGGTGCTTCAGGCTTACATATCTCTATCATAACCTCACTTACCAGATTGTATTTATCTAATATCATAAATGCCACATTCTCAGCAGCCGACTCTATAAGATTGTATGAGTGCTCTTTAAAATGCTGTTCTATATCGCAGCATACATCAGCATAGCTCACAGACATTGTCAGGTCATCAGAAAGCCCCGCGCTTTGCGTATCAAGCCTTAATGAAGCATTCACGTAAAAGTTCTGTCCTTCCTTTTTTTCAAAGTCAAAGACCCCATGATAACCATATACTTTTAATGATCTGATACGTATTTCGTCCATTCCACCTAACAATTCTTTCTACCAAATAGTTTAGTTCATTCTAAGAAGCCCTAAAAACTCCTGCTTAAGATTTTCGTTATCTATAAAGCTGCCCCTTGCAGCCATTGTAACTGTCTTGGAGCCAGGCTTCTTTACCCCTCGCATAGTCATACACATATGCTCAGCCTCCAGCATAACTATTACTCCCTTAGGATTAAGTTCCTTCTCTATAGCATCTGCTATCTGGCTTGTGAGTTGTTCCTGGATCTGCAATCTTTTTGCAAACACTTCAACTGTGCGTGCGAGCTTACTAATTCCAACAACCTTTCCATCAGGTATATATGCTATATGCGCCTTGCCATAAAAAGGCATCATATGATGCTCACAGGTAGAAAAGAAGGTGATATCTTTCTCAATAACCATATCACTGGTAGGAGCATTAAAGGTTCTAGACAGATGAACTGAAGCATTTTCATCATATCCAGACATTATTTCCTTGTACATACGAACCACTCTGTCTGGAGTATCAAGAATACCTTCTCGACAGGTATCTTCTCCTAATCCTTCAAGAATAAGTTGTACACCTTGTTTTATCTTTTCATCGTTAAACATCATATTTCTCCAATATTACTTTTTTTCTACTGGCATCATCGCCTGACCTGGGTAAACAGGTATCATTTGTGTAACCGGCTTACCATTTTGATCAGGAACAACATACTGAACAAAGTAAAGTGGCATAACAGGCTTATTTACTGGCTCAGTCTTAGCTTCCTCTACAGAACTAATTTTTTCTTCGCTACTAACTTTGCTATCAGGAATCTCAGATTCTTTTACTGTTTCTTCTATAGTTTCTTCTATAGTTTTCTCTATCGGCTTTTCTATAGGCTTTTCTATAGGTTCTTCTACGGGCTCATCAGATAAAACTCCGGTCTCCTTAAATGGTAATGCGTTTGCATTCCCTGCAGGCTTTGAACCTGTGGTCTGACCTATTGTCCCATATGCAGGCACCGCGCCATTAGAAGACTGAACAAACTGATTCTGAACTGGTGGTTCTTCAGGATCAAGTCTTTTATCTAAGATATTATAGACAAGACAGATTGCAAATGCAATTATACCACATCCAAAGATTGTAATAGCTCTTGAAAGGCCCGAATTATATTCGATATCAAAGAGGACGATTTTGGCTATACTTATTATAGACATTATCAGACCGTATAATCTGACAGATTTGTATTTCTTAATGAAGCCATATACTATACACACTATGGCAACACATAATAAACCTGCACTTATCACATAGCCAACAGCCTCATAAGAATTCATTGTAAACAAAACAAACAATGTAAGCTTAATACAGTTATAAACACAAAGTCCATTGCTATCACCATAGTAATCTGACATTGGCTTAACATTCATTCCCAAAATGACAGCTAAGAGAAGAACATTGATTATATGATATACCTCACCATTATGTGAATAAAGCATGCTTATCCCCCAGAATGCAAGGACGACATTTACAAGGAACAATACTACAACCGTTGTCTTGTCTTTATTTTCGATGGCAGTCCAATCTTTACTAAAAGCTGAAAAAGTAGCTATTATGCATAACACTGTGCAACAAATCAGCGACCAATTGCTACATATACTACTTGATATCTCAAATTCGTCTCCTATCATACCAATAATAAACAAAACAGCTGCATTGGTTACAAAAAATAGGAATATCTTCAAGAACGAATCATACAAATCATCTTTTTTTAGCGCCATAACAAAGGCACTAAGCACTATAAACACCAATGAAAATAGTGCATATGTTGCAATGTAATTTTCTTCAATAAAAGTACCATTATTAATGAAAACAAATGCTGCCACACTCATTGCTGCGAGGTACATATATACCTTGTTACATGTTTTATAAGCAATAATAGCTAGTGGAATAACAAGAAGTCCTGCACCTATAAAATCGGATATTACTTCCAATCCATAACACATAATGAGAGCTGGTATATATTCGATAATCTGGACTGGTGTCTTCATTTCCTTGGCCATATCAGCTATCTCATTAATTGCAATGACACCAACAATGTATAAAATACCAACAAGGCTGTATATCCATGCAAGGTCCCAATTGTCAAGACGCATTATTACGTCTGTAATAACAAAAATAATAGTGTCTAGAAGAACCAATATGATCCAACCAATATTATCGGTAAATCGATCTATATACGCTCTCGAATAAACGGTAAGTAGTGCAAGTCCATATATAGACACTACTATAAACAATGCAAATCTAATCCAGTCATCAGCAACTATTGCTGCAGAAAAATATAAGAATGCTGTTGCAACAATATCTGTTATAATCTCAACCTTGTAGGATACCTTGCCCTCTTTATGATCAAGAGCAAGATATACCACGGAGATAGCAATGAAAAATAAAATGAGAACTGCAGTCCATACAATACTTTCATCATCACCTGCTGAAAACAGCTGTGTAACGCCAAAAATAAGTGCTGCCATAATACCAAGCTGACCAATAATTCTAAAAAGAACTGAATCCTCTCCTCCTAGAACAGCAACCAGTATGGCCCAAACACCTAGCGCAACATACAGAACAATCATATTGATTATATGAAAATATCCATATGCTAAAAATATAGAAATAAATATTGCACCAATACCACATCCTGCTAGCGACATATAAAATGGATTATGTTTTTTCTGCTTTCCAATAAAACCAACCAAAAACATGATGACAGATATACTAAGTATTACTACCATCTTCATACCATCAGTAATATATTCGCTGACCGCCGTAGCAAACAGAGTTAATCCTGCAAATATAAGAACTGATGCAAGTATACCCATGATATTTTTACCTACGGTCTCTTCAAAAGTTTTCGTTTTCTTTATCTCATTATTATCATTCATCCCTTTTACCTCCTTTAACCAATACTATGGTTAATTAGATTAATGACATAACAGCCTTCTTTCTGTCATATCATCTTTAGTTTTTACTCCGAATTTATGAACACTATATGAATAACTCTCTAATAAGATACGAACAAAGACGGAATAAATATGTATTTATACGCAAATATTTTTATCTACATTTATCACGTAATCCTGCACTTTTCCTAGGAATGACAAAGAGCCAAATGCAATTATTGCACATTTACCAGCTCCTTTTTTATCCTGAACAGCTCCACCATTTCCTGCAAGAAGAAGAGCCATTTCCACTGCTTCTTCTATGGAATCGGCTGTAGTTACTTTATCATTTACCTTGGCTATCTCACTGGCCAGACTAGTCGCTGGGAGAGCTCTGCTATTATTAGGTGTTTGCAGTGCAATAATAAAACTGGCTGCGCCGGCTGTTTCTGCAATAACCTTTTTGTACTCTTTATCTGCAAATACACCCATAATATATATTAACGATTTTCCCTTTAAATATACATCTATCGACTCGCGAAGTCGCTTGGCAGCATCATGATTATGGGCACCATCAATAATAAACAATGGTTTCCTTGCAATAACAGTAAACCTGCCATCCCATTTTGTTTCAGCCAAGCCCTTTCTAACAGCTTTTTCGGTTATTTTATAACCCTTTTGAGCTAGTTTCATTATGATTTCTAACGCAACAGCCGCATTATCAGGCTGATAAGTTCCAATAAGTGATATCTCAAGCTTTTTGTAATCTTTATAATCAAAGGTTTGTTTTTCAAGGCCATATTTTACCTTACTGGGTCTGTCAGCAATAGAAAGAGGTACCCCCACTGCAGCGCATTCTTCTTCAATCACCTTGACTATTTCAATCTCCTGCGGCGCAGAAACAACACTAGTTCCCTCCTTAATTATGCCAGCCTTTACCCTGGCAATCTTTTCTAATGAGTCTCCTAGTATCGCCATATGGTCCATTGATATACTGGTTAATACAGCCACTTCTGGTGCTGGTATAACATTGGTAGCATCATCTCTTCCACCCATACCTGTTTCAAGTACTACTATATCAACCTTCTTCTCGTTGAAATACCAAAATGCGAGTGCAGTTTCTATTTCAAAAATAGTAGGACAAGGCTTACCTTCATTCACCAATTGTTCACAAATATTCTTTATTTTCTCCATGCCTTCATAAAGATTTCTCTGTGAAATAGCTTTTTCACCTATTTGTATTTTTTCATTGTACTGCTTAATTACTGGTGATATATACCGTCCCACCTTATAACCAGCGCACTTCAATATTGTCGAAGTATAAGCAAGCACGCTTCCTTTTCCATTTGTTCCAGCTATGTGCACAAAGCGCAGACTTTTTTCTGGATTTCCTAGTCTAAACAAAAGAGCTTTGATACTCTCAAGTCCATACACACTGCCCTTTACCGATACTTGCTCAACAAATTCTTCAAATTCCGACTTAGTCATCATGATATTTCCACTTCAATCTGTATACTCATAAAAAAGCCTCCGGCTACACCGAAGGCTTGTAATTACTGTATTAAATCAGCTATTCCATCTCCATCAATATCAGTATCAACACCTATATTAAGTGTATTAACTGTTCTACGACGAATTCTTTCCTTCTCAGACTGTTCAAGAATATAATTCTTTATAGCCTTGGCATTTCTGATATGAAGAAGCTCAAGCTTTCCGTCTGTGGCATCACTTGTAACGCACACTACTGTTCCAAGCTTAAACACTCTCTCTAAAAAAGATTCCTTAAGAACAACATCAATAACCTTGTACATATAACAATCATTTTCTTCTTTATTGAGGAATCCTGTATCTCTAGTAATCATATCCTCACGAACTGTATATTTTGTAAATGTCCAAGGAAGACCTAAAAATTTCCAACGCTTTCTTTCAACAAATGATATATCTGCCATACCATACCTCCTCTATACTGCTATATTATACTTTATTTAATACTCTACATCAACGATAGTGTTTCTACGCTCTATGTCCTTAACAAAACGAATATAATCAGATTCAGGTTCGTCAAGCTTACAACCATATACCATATATCTTTCCAGTTGCTCACGTCTGACTATAATACCACGCACAACCATCTCCACATCGTCCTTATTCTTGAGGGTACATGTGAATCTTGTTCCCTCCTTAAGGCTTATTCCTTTTTTATTATCGATTACAAATGATAAACCCTGAAGTCCAACATCACGTATGTTAGTAAATACTGGATTAGCAAGACCTTCTATTTCAAAGATTGCTGACTCCCATAAATAGAATCGTCTTCCACCCCTTCGGTTCTCGATTCCATTTTTCATAGGGCTTATAAGCTTATGATATACCAGCCCATCCTTTCTAACAGATATAATCTTGCAGTTTTTAAAGCTCCAGAGAACTCCTGACTCATCGCGAACATCAAGATGTATCTTCACGGAATTACCAGCAAAATTTATCCTACTGCCCTTATGCCTAAAAGGAATTACAAGAAGACAATCCCCCAGGTTTTTAATGACCTTGGACATAAATCTAGCCTGCATATCACTACCATTGGTAACTGTTATAACTATACTTGTCCTTGGCGCTATATCAGTAAAAATCAAAGCATACTCCTTTAATATCAATCATCGTTCTCTATCAGTTAATAGATACAAATCCAAAATTCACTTCATTAATAATTGTATTTTCGACTTTTATATTATAGTCATTTTTCAGTGCCTCATAATACAAGCCGCCCACATCGTACTTAAGTACTACAGACTGAAGGACTCCTTCTTCATCTTCATTAGCAAGCTGCATAATATATTTGTACGCCATTCTTTCTGTTCTCATAGCCTTCTCTATGCTAAGAACATCGATCTGCGTATTCTCACGGCCCTTCACACTCACCTTAACATAAAACTGCTCGGCGTCATAGCATAAATCTTCCATCTCTTCTTCGCTAAGCTCAAGACCTGCCTTCTCGGCCTCCAGGGCATAAATATTATCACGAACACAAAAATCAATGGCGGTGCGCCTTGCCAGGTCGGTGATATATCCTGACTGCGTAGCATCGTTCATATACAGGTTCCAATATGCTGTTGGATTCTCTGCATCATATACCTTAGCCATCTCATCACCCTTTTGCTCTAAAGTAATAATATAATAAGAAAAATCCTTAAGCGTAACTATATTATCATTTACTGTAATAACAGGGCTCGATATTTTCTTTTCCATAGTAATTTCAAGCTTCTTCTTGATAACTATGGAAACTACTACAAATATCAGAAATATAACTATTCCGCCTATTACTAGGCTAGCTTCTTTTTTTAATCTTCTTTTTCTTTTTGCCATATATTAGTCCTATGGTTCAGTTCCAAAAATCACTTTTTTATCACTATAAATAACTATATTTTCTGGTGACTTCACCGAATAATCATTGGTAGTTGTCATATTCGACCAGTCGCTATGGTTAATACTAAAGTTGACTGTGAGAATCGCTCCTTTATCTATCAATAAGTTATCAGTAAAAGATATTTTGCATACTGTATCAGCATCTTTGCCTGTTGCATCCTGGTATGTGCCCTTACATCCACCAACTGCTGTGTAGCTTCCATCGCTTCCACTGATTGCAGAATGATAACATGAAAAGTCTAACGGCTTATTTCCCTCATTAGTAAAATAAAAAGCTATACCTAACTTAGATAACGACAAGCTTCCATCACTTTCATTCTTGATATTCATTTTACCAGAAATACTTCCTGAACTCGAACCCATATTGTCATATTCTATGGTTACGGATACATTTTCATTTTTAGCGCTTCCTTGTTTAGGTGCGCTGGAAGCATTATTATTCGCATTACTTGTATTGTTTGAATTACTTGTATTATTCGCACTATTATTTCCAGTATTAGAATGAACAGTAACGCTCTGACCAGCATCTGCTCCACTTGCAGGAGTCTCACCAAAAACAAGTGTATCACCATCAAAAATAGCTGTCTTAGCAAGAAGCTTAGTACTATTAAGTTCCATATCTACAAATGAAGGATCGTTGCTATTATCCCACGTACCATTGTTGCTCTTTATTCTAACTTGTATCTCTCTCTTGTACTGACTTTGTCCACCCGGATAAATTGCGTCATTTGAGAAGTCTACTGATACATAATATATATTGTTATCTTTATCCCAGCTAACTAACTTAACATCACTACCACCTTGCATATAGTTAGTTGTAATCTCGATATCTGATTCGCTACCACCAGCTTCAACAATTTCAGATATATCTATATAATATCTAAACTCCAGATTTTCTGGTACCCTTGCTGGCCATGCAGACACATTGCACACCCATATACGCATTTCCATGAAATCGGTGCCATCAACATTAATACCACCTTCAGCATATATCTCATTAATATCAACTGGTTCTACGGCACCAAAATCCACCAACGTTTCTCCGTGATACTCTGAGTACATCTTAGCCAATAGTCCTGTAAAGCCGGCATTATAATCACAAGCCACTTCATTGTTATTATAATTAGAGACATCATCGCTATAATTATCAGAAGCATCAGGTCCACCAACTAATGCCCCATATAAAGTATGTCTTGCTATTGACGGCTCGTTCATATTATCACAATATGACCCCTGCGCAGTTCTATGATGAGGATTCTGTGGATAACTCTCTCCATAACCTATTAAAAATGAAAAGCCTGTATCACCTAATACATAACCACACTGCGACTTGGCAAAATCCCAATATACACTGGCCCTACCAGAATCACAGCCATCCCACTTACTATAAACTGCTGCCAGATAAGCAGTAGTTGTAGCATATCGAAGAGATCCCCAGTTATCAAGCCAAGCAAGTCCCTTAGGCGTATAAGTTATCTTTTCGCCGCCCGTACCAGTTGTCCACCAGTCAAGATGCTTCTCTACAATATCCTTATATGACTGCTCACCTGTAATACGAGCAAGAAGCATTGCTGCCCCTATATGAACGTCATCCCAACACATAGCCCAGGCATAATCCTGACCTGCCTGAGGATAATATGTCTTTGCTTTATCAAGATAGTTTTCATCATCTGTCGCCAAATATAGCCATGCACCGGCCCAGGCCAACTCATCATAGAATCCACTCCATGAATTGTAAAAGCCATTGGCTGCTGTATAACCACTATCACTCTTGGTATCTTCTGCAAATTTGTATAAACTCTTTGCGTGCTCAAGGCATAAACTACTGTAATCTGCGTCTATATCCTTATATAAAACTGAGCAAATCGCAAGTGACGCGGCTGTCTCAGCGCACACCGCTGATCCCGGATTATCTTTCGTCACCTTATAGGATGGCCTATCCATTCTATACTCTACAGTTTCTGCCGCTCCCCAGTATGTATGATCCTGATTGCCATCTCCAACCTGATAGTAGTATACTTCATCTTCTGGATGACATTTTATAAAATAATCATTGGCCCAGCGAATATTACCAAGGGCATATGGCAATTGTCCACTCTGCTCATAAGCGTCATAGTCTTCATATATTGACCATCCAAGGATTGCTGCTGAATAGCTCATAGGAAGGTTAAACTTCACATTGTCTCCAGCATCATACCAGCCACCTGTAAGATCTAGCCCTACGTCCTGGCCATCTTTTAAAGAAGAATCTCCTCTCCAGTTACATCTGGTTTCCTCAGGTAAATCTCCAGAGCGCTGAAGCTCGTAAAAAAGGAGAGATTTTTGAAGTGCCTCACCATAATTATAATCGCCAGTTCCCTTTATACCTTCATAGCCATTACCTGTTTCAGTAAGGTTGCCCACATTGTTAACACTTGTCCCCATAACAGAAATGCCACTATATGCTGCCGATTCGCCTATCTTTGTTTCTTCACCCTTTGTATCTGCGCTGATGTTTTCGCCACTTACCGCCTGTGCATCTGATACTGAATTTTTATCAGTGCCAGACTTGTCACCTGTGCAACCTGCAAGCATCATTCCTGACATTAGCCCAGCTAGTGCTACTCTCACAATATTCTTTTTTACTATGCTTAAACAATTCTTATTTTTCATTTATCCTCTCTTAAACTGGCTATTGTATAGATCACTGTAAAATCCTTTTTTGTTCATCAGTTCGCTGTGCGAGCCTGATTCTATTATCTTGCCGTCCTTCATTACCAGAATAATATCTGCTGTTCTTATAGTTGATAATCTATGGGCTACAACAAAGCTGGTTCTGCCTTCCATCATACGAGCAAAGGCGCTCTGTATCTTCATCTCTGTTCTTGTATCAATAGAACTTGTGGCCTCGTCAAGTATAAGCATAGGCGGAAGAAGGAGCATAACTCTTGCAATGCATAGAAGCTGCTTCTGACCTTCTGACAGACCTCCAAGATCATCGCCTATATATGTATCATATCCATTAGGCAAACGTCTTATAAAGCTGTCTGCATGACACGCCTTCGCTGCTGCCACTATCTCTTCATCTGTAGCGTCTTCCTTACCCATACAGATATTGTCACGTATTGTACCATGACTAAGCCATGTCTCCTGAAGTACCATACCAAAGTTTTCTCTAAGACTATGTCTTGTAACATCCTGTATATTCTCGCCATCAACAGTAATCAAGCCGTCATCGATATCATAAAATCTCATAAGAAGGTTGATAAATGTGGTCTTACCACATCCTGTTGGACCTACTATGGCAACTCGCATACCCTTCTTAACACTAAGATTAAAGTCTTCAATAAGAGGCTTATCCTTTACATATGAGAAGTCCACATCCTTAATCTCAACATTACCTTCCACGCTGCCAAGCGCCCTCACAGGTTCTTTATCAGGTACCTCTGCCTCTTCTTCAATAATCTCGAATATACGTCCTGCGCATGCAAGAGCATTTTGAAGCTCTGTGACTACTCCTGATATCTCATTAAATGGCTTTGTATACTGATTAGCGTAACTAAGTAAACAAGTAAGTCCGCCGACTGTAAGTGTCGCTCCAAAAGCCTGCCCGCTGATAACTAAGTATCCACCAAACAAAGCTACTGCTGCGTATATTATATTATTAATAAATCTAGTACTAGGATTGGTAAGTGATGAATAAAATACTGATTTTAATGAAACCTTACGCAGTTCTTCATTGAGCTCATTAAACTCTTCTATCACTTCATCCTCTCGGCCAAATGCTTTGACAACCTTGACTCCCCCTACCATTTCATCAATAAGCGATGTCTGACGTCCCTTGGTCTCTGACTGAGCCACAAATAAGCTATGAGTCCTTCTAGCAATAAAGCTGGCTACAAACAGGGATAGCGGAGTAAGCACAACTACCATGATTGTGACAGGTATATTCACTGTAATCATGAACACTAGTGTTCCTACAATGGTCACTATACCCGTAAAGAACTGTGTAAAGCCCATAAGTAGACCATCAGCAAAGGTATCAACGTCTGCGATAACTCTACTCACAATATCACCATGTGAATGAACATCCAGGTAAGAAAGCGGTAGCTTCTGAATCTTCTCAAAAGCATCACGTCTTATGTCTCTTACGATTCCATAGGTCATATGGTTATTACATACATTCATGAGCCACTGACACGCTGCAGTTATCATCACTATTATTCCAAATCGGATTAATAGCTGCATAAGCTCTTCGCTAAATAGACGAATCTCTTCTGGCGACAGAGCATAACTATCCCTAAAACTTTTTATTAACTCAAGGTCAACAATTTTATCTATACCTTTACCTACTAATACTGGAAGATATAGTGCAAGTATTGACGAAACAAGTGCCAGAATTATCGATAATACCAGCATCCAAATATACCTGGATATATATTTCAAGATTTTCTTTATAACTATTTTATTCTCGGTTTTGGTCATAGTATTCTTCGCCATAACACTACACCTCCCCATCTTCTGGTGGGAACTGCGATTCATAGATTTCTCTATAAACCTCACATGTATCCATCAGATTATCATGATTATCAAAAGCAACCATCTTACCGTCATCTAATACCAGAATCTTGTCTGCATGCATGATAGTACTTGCTCTCTGCGACACCATAAATATTGTCGGAGCATCCTCCATAGCCTTCAGATTCTCCCTAAGCCTTGCATCTGTAAGGGCATCAAGCGCTGACGAGCTGTCATCGAAGATAAGTATTCCTCTCTTGCCTACCAAACTTCTTGCTATAGTCAGTCTCTGCCTCTGACCACCAGATAGATTCTTGCCTCCACTTGTGAGCTTATAGTCAAGACAACCTTCCTTCTCTTTTACAAACTCGAGGGCGCAGGCCATATCAAGAGCCTTGTATACCTCATCATCTGTTGCAGCCTCGCATCCCCATCTGATATTCTCACCAATGGTACCTGCAAACAGTACTGCTTTCTGAAGTGTGATGCCTATGCTGCTTCTTAGATAGTCCGCGCTATACTCACTTATCGCTTGACCATCAAGGAGTATCTCACCTTCTGTCTGTTTATAAAAACCTGCTATTAGATTTACAACCGATGTTTTACCAGAACCAGTACCACCTATAATTCCAATGGTTTCTCCTGGGTTCGCCTTAAAGCTAATATCTTCAAGAGTCTCCTTGGAAGACTTGTTATATCTCATTGATACATTTCTAAATTCAACAGACATTGGATGAATCTCTTTAGTAAGTGTTCCATCCAAAACATCCTCGCCACCTGACAACAGTACCTCTTCAATTCTCCTTGCACATGCAAGAGCCTTGATATCAAGGACTATGAAGTTGGCAAGCTTTATAAGCTCTACCAGTATCTGAGACATATAGTTATAAAGAGCAACCACCTGACCTGCAGTAAGCGTTCCAAATGCCACGGCTAGTCCACCCTTCCAAATAAGGTATATGATAGCTCCATTGATTATCACATAAGTCACTGGATTGGTAAGTGCTGAGATACGACTTGATGCAAGTTGCATTGCAGCCAGTCTGTTATTCTCTTCCCCAAAGCTTCGTCGCTCTGATTCTTCTTTTCTAAAAGCTCGGAGAACTCTTACTCCTGTAAGATTGTCCCTAGTACGCGACAATACTTTGTCTAGACCGCCCTGAACTGCACGCTGCTTAGGGATAGTTATAATCATCACACCATATACAACAATAGATAAAAGAATGATAGTAACTAGGAATATAAGCGCCATCCTCTTATCAATTGTAAAAGCCATAATCATGGCACCAAATACAATGAATGGTGAACGAAGAAACAGTCTAAGTGTCATATTGACACCTGACTGAAGCTGGTTAATATCACTGGTCATACGTGTAATCATAGTTGCTGTTCCGACACCATCTATATCCGAGTATGAAAGTGACTGGATATGAGCAAATAATCCCTCACGTACTCCTGCCGCAAATCCTGTTGCAGCCTTGGCTGAAAAATACTGGGCTGTAAGCGAGCAGGTAAGTCCTATAACTGCAAGTGCTATAAGTATCGCAAAATCTCTGATAACCAGATCATAGTGATTTGGTATACCTTTATCGATAATATCAGCGATAACTAATGGCACAAACAGCTCAAACGATGCTTCAAGGAGCTTAAATAATGGTCCTAGTATGCACTCTTTGCCATATCCTTTAAAGTATTTAAACAACGACTTCATTAAAAACTAATAACCCGACCTTTCCTTCGTTTTAATCTCATACTGTTTTTTCTGGGTTTATTTCTTATACTGTCTCATTACTCATTATAGATGCTGACAGCTCATTTGCCGCATCCTTACCCTTAAAGATGCTAAGGAGCGCAAGTCCAAACTTAATGGCTGTTCCCATACCTCTTGATGTTATATACTTGCCATCGATAACTACATCATCATACTTAGCATTGGCACCAATAAGTCCATCCTCCATACCGCCATAGCAACACGCATCCTTGCCCTGAAGTAATCCGTATCCTCCTAAAACTGTTGGAGCTGCGCATATAGCTGCAATATATTTATTTTCAGCATCAAATTTACGTACCACCTCTTCTACGAGTGGGCATTTCTTTAAATTCTGATGGCCCTCACCACCACCAGGAAGAATCACCATGTCATAGCTGTCAAAATCAACTTCCTCAGGAAGACAGTCTGCCTGAAGCATTATATTATGTGCTCCTCTAATCTCTTTAGTTCCCATAATAGATACTGTATCTATTACTATATCTGCACGTCTAAGTATATCAACTACTGCTAAGCCCTCTATTTCTTCAAATCCATTTGCCAAAAACATTACTGCTCTTTCCATTACCATTCTCCTTTTATATTTAATAATTTATACATATTAAGCCCAGGATTAATCCTGGGCCAAGCACTACTTATATTTCTTTATATGTTAGTTTAAATATATTGCCCTCGATAATATAAACATCATGAGCATCATCACTTCTAACAGCCAATACATCGCCTGGCTTACCAAGCATATATCGCTCTTTGTCCCACTCAACAAATACCTTCACTCCCTTTTCAAGTGGTCGTCCATATATCTGCACATCACCTGATGGAATACATTTCTTTGCATACTGAGCAAGATTGAGAGTGTCTCCATTTAATCTATTCTTTACACGAGGCACATATTTATTGTATGGCGCGCACTCCTCAAATACATACTCGCCTTCCAGCAAGTCATACGCTCTTTTAAACTTCTCAGCCTTATTAGGATATACTTCACCTTTGATACCTATTAGAACATATAAATCATCTTCGACAATAAGATCCATATCACATTCAAGTGTTCGAATCATAATAGGTGTTCCAATAGGCAACACCTCAGACATCTTAACATAGCCTACCGGTAATTTATTCTTCTGATATTTCTTCATAGAAGAATAGTCAGCTTCATATTCACTAGAATGAATTATTTCGTAGCTTTCATAATAATTAACCATTCGATTGCTAAGATATGAGTCCATATTTAATAAATCATACGTTTCATTAAAAAGCTTTCTGCTTATAAAGCCTCCTGCCTTTTCGTAGTGGCCACCACCAGAACCAATATCTTCTGTTAAGAACTGAGCTAGTTCACTCGCATTAACTTCCTTAATACAGCTTCGTACCGACAGCTTGTATCCATCCTGTGTTTCATTGAATACAACACACACATCAAACTTATCTACCTGCAACATAAAGTCTGCTATAAGCCCAAGTATATTGGGATCACAAGGCTGTGACTTAACAATAGCGAAACCATACTCATTATTGAAGTTATAGCTAAGCATCGCCACACTTGCAATATCAAGCTCTTCCACTGAAATATTGCAGTTCTTAAAATACATGATCACATTCTTCTCGCAAGGAAGTTCTTCTGCAGCATCCTTATCCACAGGGCTTGAGATTTCCGACATCTGATTAGTATCTGTATACAAACCGTAATAGAGGCAGGTTCCGAGTCCAAGATCATCATTGATCTCAAAGCCAACCTCTGTAAGTAGTTTCCATATAATTGTTGAACAGCTTCCTATATGAGATAAAATAACATTCTTTTCAACACCTTCTATCTCTATACGATGATGATCTATTATAGCCACCTCATCGGCTTCTATCTTCGTAACATTACCTGCACCATACTGACAGTCCACAGTAATAAGAAGTCCATCTACTCTAGGATTTTCATTCGCATCCAAATGAGAAATAGGTATATCATACTTATTTACCATGGCCACAAGATTCGATTTTGTAATCTTATTACGACCAGAATATACAAGTCTAACATCTTTTTTTAGGCTCGAAAAATATAAATATAATCCATATCCAGATGCTATTGCATCAGCGTCAGGATTATCATGGCACTGAATTGTTATTGGATTGTATTCTACCAACTCATCAAGAATATTACGCTTCATTATACTCCCCTCATTGTGTACTCTTACCGCACTCTCTTGCTACCACTAGTACTCTTTCTGTATCCTGAGTAACCTCTCCGCCTGTATCTGAATCAATTGCTTTCTCAAAAATCATTCCAGCCTTTTCGATGCACGCCTTTATTTCTGATAGTTCATAGCCTCTTTGAACATGCTGTTCAATGAATCTTCGAAACAAATCATCTTCGCCTTCTGCCACAAAAAAAGCTATTTCATATTCATTAATATGTGTTTCTTCGTCGAAATAATTGTCCCAGATAAAGCTACACTCTTCTCTATTTTCAGCAATAACACTATCGCCTATTTCCGAATACTTATGTACTGTATTAAAATCAAATATGAATAGACCATTAGGATCAAGATAGTTGTTAGCAAGTTTGAAAGTCTTAACAACATCCTCTATTTCTGTAAGATAATTAATGCTGTCACAGACACTTATTATGGCTCGCATAGTGCCATACAATTCAAATTCTCGCATATCCTGACAAAGATACAAAATATCATTCCCTGACTCACTTCTTTTTTCCATGGCTTCATATAACATATCTTCTGACAAATCAATACCTGTCATATCATATCCTGCATCTGCCAGTAGTTCTGTCATTGTTCCTGTACCGCAGCCCAGGTCTAAAACGAGTCCATCATTAATATTATGATTTCTTAGTATCTCAACTATCCTGTCTTTCCACTGTTCATATGGTGTTTCATCCATAAAAATGTCATAGACAGAAGCAAATTCATTATAGCTATCCACTTATTATACCTATCTATTATATAACTGCACCTAAAGCACCAAATACACCCATACTTGCAAGTCCCATGATAACTCCGGCAAGTAATACTCCAAGAAGAACCGCTATAACTGATGACTTAAAATCCATATCTAGAAGAGACGCTGCTAGCGTTCCTGTCCATGCACCAGTTCCTGGTAATGGAATACCTACAAAAAGAAGTAATGCCACGAAAAGGCCCTTACCAGCTTTTGATTTAAGCTTTTCTCCTCCCTTATGTCCCTTTTCAAGACAAAAAGTGAAAAACTTACCTATAACCGGCTTATCAGCGCCCCACTCTAATACTTTTCTTGCAAAGAAAAATATGACTGGAACAGGAAGCATATTACCAATAATACAAATAATATAAGACTGTAATACTGGTAGTCCCATACCATGAAATATACCAAAAAACTCCATATCAGCTGGTGATAAAGCAACTGGTATAGCACCTCGAAGTTCTATTAAAGGTATCATTGATATAATGAATATGATTAAATACTTAATTAACATTGTGGTCTATAGGCCTTTCTTTTATTTTATATAATTACGAAGAGTATCAATAAGCTTCTTAGCCTGCTCATCTGTACCAACTGAGATTCGAAGGTAATTGTCTATACGCTTGGCACTAAAATGTCTAACCAAAATCTTATTATCACGTAAGTACTTCTGCAAATCTGTAGCCTTATAATTAGGATGGGTTGCAAAAACAAAGTTACTCATAGAATCCTGGAATTCAAATCCTAATTTTTTAAGCTCTATCTTCATCCATTCTCTTGTATTTATAATCTTCTGAACCGTTTCTTTAAAATACTCATCGTCTTTGATTGCAGCAGCACCTGCAACTAGTGATGGAGTATTCATTGTATATGAATTAACTGAAAATTTCACATCGCTCATATACTTTATAAGCTTGGCATTACCAAAAGCCATACCAACTCGAAGCCCAGCTAAAGCTCGTGACTTGGAATATGTCTGAATAACAAGAAGATTGTCATACTTGTTAATAAGCTCCAAAGCGCTCTTTCCACCAAAATCTATATACGCCTCGTCAATAATCACAACACTATCCTGATTATGTCTGATAACATCCTCGATCATATCGAGTCCTTCATAAACACCAGTTGGTGCATTAGGATTCGGGAAAATAACACCACCGTTTTCTTTATAATAGTCCTCTTTTACTATGTGAAAATTATCATCAAGTGGAATCTGCTCATAAGGAATCCTGTAAACGTCAGCCCAAACATCGTAGAAAGAATATGTTATATCTGGAAATAAAACCTTTTTATCCGAATTAAAAAATGTAAGAAATGCCATTGAAAGCACATCATCCGATCCAACACCAACGAATATCTGGTTCTTATCAAGTCCATAATACTCTGCCAATGCGTTTACAAGAGTATCGCATGCAGGCTCTGGATATAAACGTAATTTATCAATATCAAGTTCTTTAAGCGCTTTTTCAACACTTGGAGCTGGTGGATATGGACACTCGTTAGTATTAATCTTAATAATAGAAGTATCCTTTGTCTGCTCACCTGGAGTATAAGGAACTACTTTTCTTATCTTATCTTCAAAAGACATCTTGTCTTCCTCCCTATTTAATATTAATAATTATTACCCTCTAAGCTTTCTCGGATAATAACTGTTCTTGTTTTTCCATGTTAACTCTTGTTATCGTCTTCTCAAACTCCTTGGCATACTCTGACTCATATTCAAAAATATAAGTCTCATAACCATTTATAATAAGAGTCTCATCATATGCATTAAGTCTCTTGAACTTTCGCCCATAATTGGTATGGACGTGTCCGTGAAGAAAATATCTTGGCTTGTACTTCTCGAGTATCTCTACAAATGCTTCAAAGCCGGTATGACAGCGATCCTCACCATCACCTACTCCTTTAGCTGGAGCATGCGTAACAAGAATATCAATACCCTTATGCTTTCTAAACTGAAACCACAATTTCTTTACTCTTTTATTCATTTCGCTCTGCTCATACTGATTTTTTCCAACCTTATATCGCAGGCTACCACCAAGACCAAGTATTCTAACTCCCTGAAAGACCCATATCCTATCTTCAATACATATGCATCCATCTGCCGGGATTTGATCATACTTGTCATCGTGATTGCCATGAACAAATAAAACAGGACAATGAGCAAATGTAACCAAGAACTGCAAATAATGGGGTTCTAAATCCCCACAGGAAATAATAAGATCTATATCGTCAAGCTTTCCTGGTGTATAGAAATCCCAATAATTTTTAGACTCTTTATCTGCTATAACAAGAATCCTCATAACAACAACCCAACTAAATCACGAAAACTTCTTCCTACAAAACATTATCGATAGCACTCTTAACACCCTGAACGAGTACCAAATCAACGGCTTCCTCCTTAAGTGATGACACATCTGGAATGAACCCTTCGATATTATCAGCCAGCCAATCTATAGTTACACATTCTTCTGGTGGCAAGCTTTGACCATCTTCACATCGACACACTCCATCATTGGAATATATTGGACCTGTGAACGGATTAATACTCATAGACCTAATGCCCTCTCTGAGTGTTCGTAGTAATCTCACCGCACCATCAGGCAAATTACGAGAATATATGACATCAATGGCACCTGACGACATTCCCCAGAAATAATTGAGTGCCTGTGTTCCAACAATACTGTCATCATTTTTGTAGGCACCTATCATAACTGACTGAATGATATCCTCGTACATCTTTCCCCAGTGTCTAACTGGCATACATAAATTCTGACGGCCACCATCAACATCATTTATGAATAGTCCAAATATTTTAGATCTATCCATTGTTGCGTTCAGATCACGCCCTGAAATAAGCTTAATACCACGTTTATCAAATTCCTTCTGATAATCTCTGTCCTTAAGCATAGTCCACTCAAGTGCAACCTTCACCTTAGGATTAGTCATCTGAACCCCAAGCGCAAATGCATTGATTTCAGCTGTTGATCCTCTTATAGGGTAATCAGCCAGGTATCCAACATATTCATCCTCACAAAGAGAGCCTGCAATTGCACCTATAATAAACTTGGCTTCATATGTTCTAAGATAATAACCTCGTATATTTTTATGGTTAAGTAACATTGAGCAGTTGAGTATTTTAACATCTGGATGATTAATTGCTGCTTTCACCGCCGCAACACACAGCTTTGGTGATGTTGCAAAAATCACCTTGTTACCAGCCTCAATAGCCGTTTCAAAGGCTTCGTCAGCCTCGTTATCATCAACATGTCCAATAACACTGATTTCCACTTTGTCACCAAAAGCATCCTGAACATATTCTTTACCAAGCTCGTGAGAATATGTCCATGCTGAATTCTCAACACTTCTATCGTGAATAAAGCAAATCTTAAGTACTGGTGTTCCAACAGGGAATATTTTCATAAAAGACTGTTTCTTGGACTCTTCTGTTGGATTTAAAACTAGCGAAAATTCCTGATCATTGTCGAGCATTCTAAATTCATTCCAAAGCTTTGAAATATCTTTCTTAAACTCGCTCTGACTCTTTTTACGAACCTCATCATATTCATATAGCTCAAGGTACGCTGCCAATGCATCACCTGCACCAAGGTTAATTTTATCGCCAGCTCTACTGCAAAATTCCTGTTCAAAGAAAGTATATACAGAATGAAAATCCTGCTCCTCTTCCTGTTTCCAACGAGTCTCATTGTCGTGGCCTGTATATTTTAATAACTTCTTATAAGTTCCTTCCTTGGTTACATGTAAATAATTGATTCCTGTAAGCTCATAGAAGTCTAAAAACTCATAATACAATCTTATATTTGGATCATCATCATTTCGCTTAGGTATTACTCTTGTAATATTGGCTTCTACGTTAACAGCGTTCATGTACTTAAGTACACTGACTCGCTTATTGCCTTCCACAACATAGAACTTATTGTCAAACTCATATGCCTTAATAGGATCACGTAAGCCTTCACTTATAAGGTCGTCACAAAGCAGTGCCCATTTACAAGCAAATTCTGAGCCATCCTTTAATATAGGCATAAAATTACGAGCAAAAGCCGTTGTTCTTCCTGCACTATATGTTCCTACAATAGATTTAATAGGTATAGTAATAAGGCCTAGTGGAACCTGGGCCTCAATATCAACTACAGACAATATATCATCTAGCACTGGCAAATAAGGATATTCACCTTTCGCCACTGCTGCTCTATATTCTTTTTCTCCAAGCTTTGATGCTTTGGTATAATCCTGCAGAGACATAGTTTTCTCCTTGTAAAATGTTTAATTAACTAACTGTTAATTATATCATAGATTCCCTTAGCTATTCAAACAAGCAGCTGCTATGCTAATTTTGTCCACCAAGTTCTCCAACATTCTTAAGAAACTCAACATCCTCAGCTGAAACCCTAAGGTTTGACTCAAGTTCTCTTCCATCTGGCAAAGTAACCTTTATATCAATAACACTACCTTCCCCTACACCATTTTTCATAATAGCCCCTAAAAAGAGCACAAACTTAGGATGGCGCTGTTCAAAATCTCCCCAATCTTTTCTGAACTGTAAAATTTTAGCTGGATTAAACATTATTTTTCTCCTTTTTCATCAATTTATATATAAGTGTCATTGCCCCTAGACCAATAAATATCCATAAAGCTGTGGCAAATGGAGCATTTACTGTCTGCTGAATTTTCACTGGCGCAAAGGCTAACAAATACGTGACTATATTGGCTGCCATATGAAACAAAATGGTTGCAAGAATGGATCCACACCACTCATAGCAAAGTGCCATACACATTCCCATAGCAAATGCATATATGGACTGAAGCCAGTGTCCATGATTAATGCCAAAGAAAAGGGATGAAACAATAACAGCAAATACTGTTCCATACACTCTTTTCATACGTCCATACATTAGATATCTAAAACAAACCTCTTCTGCCAGAGGAGATATAACTCCAAAAGCTATTAGTCCAACCAGCATTGGCATATCTTTATTAAAGCTAGAGCTTTCAAGATATTTCTGTAGACTTGGAATTGCTATGCATATATATGCCACAAGTGCATTAAGCCCAATAGCAAGTGTGGCTCCTGCGAGCGCTGACACTGGAAGGCCCATATTAACTGCGATAGGCATTCTGTCAGTTTTTCGATAAATGCCCAAAAGAACTATGACTGCAACAAGCATTGACAGAGATGTTAATCCACCTGAATAAGTCCATGAGTTCTTCTGTAGGCTATCAATTAATGCCTGATTGCCACTAAGCATTATCTTATCAATAGCAATCTTCCCCATAAGGAACACTGCAAGCATAACCATAAAATAAAGCAGGAATGGAGTTAGCACATACAAGCTTTTTTGGAATGAAGTTCTTGGCATACTTTCTTCATTTCTCTCTAGTAAAAATCCAGGCTTTTTATCTTGCACTGACTGCTTTGTTTTTTCTGGTAAGTTCTTTGATTTATTATTAGTGACATTAACCTGACTCTTATCTTTAACCGTCTTCTGTCCTGATAAAATCTCTGTAAGAGCCTTTACGTTTTTAGCTATTTTATCTGCTCCTGCTTTTTTAAGCTCTCCCTTTTCTGCATAGCCATATTCAACGCCTATTCCTATTATGCCCATGGCATGAGCACCCTCAATATCAAATCGACGATCACCTATCATGGCCGTTTCTGATTTCTGTGCTGTGCATTCATCAAGTTTTTTCCCATCATGCTTTGGGCCAAAGTATAAGCTAAGAAGTGCCTCTTCAACCACCTCGACCTTATCGCTTCTTGTTCCATCAAGATTGCTACCGATAACAACATCAAAATAATCAGCCAGATTAAAATGCTCTAAGATTTTGGTCACAAAAACAGTTGGCTTACTTGATGCAACTGCCAGCTTTACTCCAAGATCCTTAAGAGTATCCAGCATCTCATCTATACCTTCATATACTTTATTTTCATAGAGTCCAACAGCAGAAAACCTTTCTCTGTAAAAAGCTACAGCCTTGGTTGCATCTTCGTCTGTCATTTCATAAAAAAGCTTGAAGCTAACAGGAAGTGGTGGTCCAATAAATGGCTCTAGTTTATCGATATCAGGTTCTTCGATGCCCATTTTGTGAAGCGCATACTGAACCGACTTGCATATTCCCTCTTTAGGATCGGTAAGCGTTCCGTCCAAATCAAACAAACAATATTTATACATATATATCTCCAAATATACAAAAGAACCAATGAGAGAGCTCATTGGTTCAACAATTATCTTCCGTATTCTCTCTTACGCATATAATCGTGAATAATACGTACGAGCTCCTTGTCAAGCTTACCCTCTTCAGCCATAGAATCCAAAATCTCCAGAGCCTTATGGACTGGAAGTGTCCCCTTGTAAGGTCTATCATCCGCTGTTAGCGAGTCATATATATCAACTATAGTAAGTATTCTTGTAAGTATATCAATATCCTTGGCAACCAAATGATTAGGATATCCTGAGCCATCGAGAAACTCGTGGTGACAGGCTGCTATTTGCCTAACTCTCGAAAACTTCTCATTGAACTTTATCTTATCAAGCATCTTATCCGTAAAAACAACATGCTCTTGTACAACAGCTCGCTCTTTCATTGTAAGAGTGCCCTTTATAATACCAAGGTCTTCCTGTTCATCCTCTGAAAGATAAGGGATTACCACATTGTCTTTGCCTTTATAAACCTTCTTGCTCATTTCTTCGACGCGATAGATTTCACTATCACTGAGACGTTCTCTAATATTAATGCCTGGAAGTTCGGCTATAAAATTACTAAGTCTAAGATCTTCCATAGCCCATTCTGCCGAGTCAAGATTACCCTCAAGCATATCAATCTTCATAAGAAGTCTAATTTTCTCAAGTTTATCCATAAGATGATCATATTTATCACCAAGTCTTGTAGCCTTATTAAGGATTTCTCTTGGTGTAATCATCTTACCTATATCATGAAGCATTGCAGCCATCCATAGCTGATCTCTATCATTCTCTGTGATAAACTCACGATATTCCCCTCTTGTATGAAGCGCATTGATATGATCAACTATTTCCATACAATAATCAGCAACGTTCTTTGTGTGGTTGGCGTTGTATGGAGTACGAGCATCGATTGCGGTTGTCATCGACTGCACAAAAGAATCAAGAAGCTCATCAAGTTCCTGAATCTGCATCATATTCATAAGTGTTATAGCCATCTGACTAGTAAGTGAGCTAACTATTTTCTCATATTCCTCAGGGAAGGCAATAATGTTGTTATTATCATCTATGCAGTTAAAAAGCTGCATAACTCCAAGAACCTTATTGTTAGGTGCAAAAATTGGAACCACCATAAGAGATTTCGTCTTGTAGCCATTAGCAACATCAAATTCCTTAATACGAAGAATATCAAACTGTCGTTCCTGATAAATATCATCAACACGAAGTATTTTCTTGTGCGCTGCAGTATACGACACCATGTTATGAGCTTTAATATCAATTATTTCCTCAGGTGTGCTATAAGATTGATGCTTAGAATCAAGTGTCTTGTTGATATGTGTAAGACACTTTAACTTCATATTGTCGACCAGATACAAAATACCCGAGTCTGCACTGGTAAAATCCATACATCCATGTAGCACTATATCAAAAAGCTTCTGATAATACTGCTCTGTTGATAATGCATAGCCCAGTTCCAATATGCTGCTGATTTCTTCAGACATCTTTAACATCTTAGTAGCTCCTTTAGTACGTACAATCGCGCACTTTCTAGACTTACATTATACCAAAATTGGCAGTCAATTTACAAGGTTATTTCACGTCCTAAAGCAAATGAGTATATGATTTTTTCACGCACTGTTTTTCCTGTAATCTGCTCTATCGCTTCAGCGTAAAGTTCAAGTTGTTTCCGATATCTTTCAATCAGTTCCTGCTCAGAGTTAACCGAATCAGTTTTATAATCCATAAGTATCATATAACCATCTTCCTCAAAAAAAGCATCTATGATACCCTGTATGAGCATCATCTCATTATCTGGGTATTCCGGCTTAACTCTCGAAGCATTTATTCCAAGGAAAAATGATTTTTCTTTGTAAAGTGCGCCTTTTGCATCGGCAACCTTCATGCGCTCCGCAAGCTCTGATTTTAGGAACTCCACACATTTATTAATTGAAATTAAATCTTTATATTCAGGCAAAAGACGACCCGATTCAAGTTCTCGTTCTATTAACCCATCTATAAAAGCTCTTTCTGCCTGCATTTTATCAAATGGCAAAAGTTCCATGAGTCTATGCATAGCACTTCCTCGCATCGCCCCTTGATTTAATGTGACCTCTCCACCTGCGAAATCTGGTACATATGCTTTTCGAATATCAGTTTCGAATATCGGTAATAGTTCATCTGCTTCCTCGTATTCCATACTCTCATGAATTGCTGCATGTTTAAATTCCGATACACTTGTCTTAATCGCAAGTCCTCTCAAGTGTTCATACGGATATATAAAGTTATGACGCTCTTCAAGCAATCGTAATATACTATCGTCGACTTCGTAATCTCCTGTTAGCAGCTTTGACAAATACAATTCTCTCCGAGAAGCATCTTCTATATAGTCGACTGCAATATCATCATATGATATTACCTTAACATATTCATCAATCTTTCCACTATTGGCAAGTCCTGCGAGAATAACATCTAACATTGTCTTGGATTCCAATATATCCACGTCTGTATAACTACCCTGCGCGCCAAGCTCACTTAGTTTTTTTGTAGCATCACCTACTTCGCCTACTACTATCATTTTTTCTTTAGCTCTGGTAAGTGCTACATATAATACTCTTATCTCTTCCGCCTTATCATCAAGCTCTATCCTCTTGGAAAGAACTCTCTTTTGTAATCCATTACGCTTCTCACATGTGTCAGGATTAATATAATCTAATGCAAAGCCATATTCTTTATCAAAAAGAACTGTACTGCTAGCATCTCGCATATTCATTTTCTTACCAGCACCAGCCAGAAAACAAACTGGAAATTCCAGGCCTTTGCTGGAATGAATAGTCATGATACGCACCATATCAGCGCCCGCATCCATAATTCCAGCCTCGCCATAATCAACTTCGCTTGCCTTCAACTGCTCGATATATCTATTAAAATGAAACAGTCCATGGTAGCAAGACTGTTCGAACTGAGATCCTCGCTCTAGAAGCATTAATACATTGGCCTTTTTTCTGTTGCCATCAGGCATCGCAGTAATATAATCCAGATATCCAGTTTCTCGCATAATGCATTCCATAAGTTCTCTTACTTGCAAATAAGTGGCCTTATAACGATACTCATTCAATGTAGAAATAAAACTGTTTATCTTTTCTTTGAGTTCATCGTTTTCACATTCTTTCAGCGCCGCATAAAGCGATTTATCCTTATGTTCAGCCTTTATAACAGCTATTTGCGCTGGTTCGAATCCACCGAAAAAGGAATTAAGCGCACCATATAAAGGAATATCCTGGTCCGGATTATCTATTACCCTAAGGTAATCCAAAATACTCCTCACTTCCAAAGCATCGAAATAACCATTTTTCAAATTAATATATGCAGGTATTCCTTGACTTTCGAGTACTTTTTTGAAAACCTGATCCCATCCTGATGTGCTGCGAAGAAGAATAACTATATCGCCATATGAAATGGGACGGCCGCCATCTCCCTTTGTATCTGCCACTCTAAAGTCACTTCTCATAAGCTCCTTTATTTTTCCGGCTATGGCATATGCCTCTCCTTCATGGCTATCAAGATCAAGCAAATCGCTTTCTTTTTGCGATGTCTTATCTAATATAAGTACCTCTGTTTCATAGCCACCAAGTGGAGTATAATCCTGATTCCCAAGATATAATTTTGCTTTATCATCGTACTCTATGGATGCTGTCCCTGCATGCATTGTATTCTCAAAAACAGAATTGGCAAACGAAAGCACTTCCTGACGGCTTCGAAAGTTTTTATTAAGATCAATACGTATATTTATTCCATCTTCTTTATATGAATTATATTTATCAACAAATATCTCTGGGCATGCCTGTCGGAATTTATATATACTCTGCTTAACATCACCTACCATGAAGTAATTATCTTCTCTCGATATACTTCTTAAAATGTGCTCTTGAATATAGTTGCTATCCTGATACTCATCTACCATTACAACTTCAAAATAATCTCTGTATTCCTGCGCACTTTCTGTCGGAACAATTTGGTTGTCCCGGATTTCTTTTACAAGAATCTTGTAGGCAAAATGTTCCATATCCGTGAAGTCCAACATACCGCCTTCCTTCTTGGCTGCGCCAAATGACACTATGAGTTCACGAAGAAGACAAACAAGCATATTGCCTGCAGATAAAATATATTTACTATCATCTAATGTAACCTCTGGATTTTGAGGGTAAAACTCCTGCAATTCCTTAATAACAGAATCTATTTTTTTCTTATAAAAATCCTTTACTAGAAGTCTTTTTTCTGGCGACTCATTCTTCGTCTTTGCACTAGAAAGTTTGGTTATCTCTGAATTATTAAGCAGCTTATATCTTCTGACATATCCAGATTCTTCCAAACACGCCTCCGCAATATGCAAATAATCCTGGAAGGTTGGAATATACTTTGCTGGTCCATCCTCTTCTTCACATATCATAAGAGCTGACTTCGCAAGCTTTTCCATGTTCATAATAAGACCATTTCTATATTCTTCTGTACTCTTCCATAATGCAGTTTTGCAAAAATCATCAATGTCTTCAATATCATATGTCTCAAGGCTACTATCAAGCCAGCCTATTGGATCAGGATTGCTCATAATCGCTGTATACATATTGGTCAGTATGTCCATCAGCGCAGCATCGCCTGACTTGCCATAGCAATCTACCAAATGCAAAAACTCCTGATCCCCACTTTCATAGTGTTTCTCTAGTAAGTTTCGAAGTGTATCACGAAGAAGAAGTTTCTTTTCTCCTTCATCCATTATTCTAAATCCTGGATCAAGATCAATATCAGAAAAATTATTACGTATAACAAAAAGACAAAAGCTATCTATCGTAGTAATTTGAGCACACGGAAGAAGAGCCGACTGTTTCCACAAATTCTTATCTCCTGGATTTTGGGCCAGTCGCTCACTAATCTTTGCACTTATACGCTCTCGCATTTCTGCCGCAGCTGCCTTGGTATATGTTAGGATAAGCATTTTATCAATATCTATAGGCTTATCATTATCAGTAATAAGAGACAAAATACGCTCAGTAAGAACAGCAGTCTTACCGCTACCTGCCGCTGCAGACACCAAAATATTGGAGCCTCGTTCATTTATTACTTTTTTCTGCTCATCAGTATATTTAACTTCACTCACTTACATCACCATCATTCTGCACCATTTGATTCATTTGTATTTTCATACTTTCTATGACACTGTCTTTATCAATCTTCTCGTAGCTATTATCCTTATAGCCTTCTACTCTTTCATCATAACCACATACTTGTCGGAATGGACAATAAGTACACGCACCTTCACCGCAAGGCCTAGCTTCAATATTTCCATCTATTATGCTCTTGCTGATTTGGCCAAGTTTATAGTTAGCATATTGCATTACAGTATTCAAATCCGCTTCATCTATGAGTTCTGAGTTCTTGGTATAATCACCCTTCGCTGTTTTATCAACTTTGATAACTTCAGAGTTTTTATCAAACTGCCCTCCCAGTTTTTCTATGAGTTCATCATCACGAACAGATACTCCAGCCTGAATCAGAGATTTTCTAATCGAAGCATTTATCTCTTCAATATCAAGTGGTTCATCGCTTTCAACTGTCGGCAAATATACTGGATAGTAATACATGGCAGCAGGCTTCACTTCTTTGTTACTCTTCTTTTGTACTTCTTTAACCGCCTGGTCCAGATATACCACCAGCTGCAAAGATAGCCCATTATACACCTGCACCAAATCAAGTTTTCTTTGAGACGACTTATAATCTACTATTTTGACATATATATGTTGCGAATCCTCATATGTGTCTATTCGATCTATTTTACCTCTGATGGCAATCTTCTCATCGTCAGAAAGACCTATATTAAATGCCTTTGCATCCACTGCATTTTTAAATTCCAGTTCGAATTCCTTTGGTCTAAACGCCGCCTTCTTAACCTGGAAAACCACTGTATCTACAGCTTTAAGAAGAACTCTCTTCATCTTTTCTATTTCATATGCACTTTTGGCATCCTTAAAGAAAAGACTCTCTCCGTAGCTATTAACCACTCCATCATATATCTCATCAAGAATCTTTCTTGCTTCATCATCATCAAGTTTTGCCCAATCAAGTTCATGATCCTTAATATAAGCTGCAAAACGCTGCAGAACTTCATGATACACATTACCAATATCCATTCTAGATACATCAAATTCTTCACGCGTCGAAAGTGCTATACCATACTGTAAAAAATGAGAATATGCACACCCGGCGTAGCGTTCCAGACGGCTTATACTATTCATAATAACCTTACCATATAGTGCATTAACAACTTCGCGCGCAAGCGGTTTAGTTTCATAATGATAAAAAGCTGCATCACGCATTTGCCTGAGCTTATTATCATCCTCTTTCCCCCAATCATATAGCGCATAAAAAAGCTTTTCATCAGATTCGTTAATGCTGCCTGCAGCAAATCTACGAATCAAATCCGCCAATATAGAATCCTCATCTTTTTTACCTGATATTTCAGTTAAATAATCAGTACCTGAAATGTGACAAAGCTTTATGCCTGGTATAAGTTTGTTAATAACATCTATCAAATATGACGGCTTAAGAGCCTTTCCAAGCGCATCTGTATCTGCATAAGATAAATAAAGCTTCTCTGACGGCTTAGTCATATTCATATATAGATATAATTTCTGTGAGAATATTTTTTCACGCGCTGTAGGTGCAAGCTCTATTCCCTCACTTGCTTCATTACCTGCCAAAAACTCTCTATCAAGATCTGATATAATTCCACCATTTCCGCTATTCTTTGGTATATTTCCATCATTGGCACCTACGAGGAATAAAATCTTTATTTCCTTTAATCGACTTCGTTCAATATCACCAACAAGCACATAATCTGTCTGCCCCGGAACAGTGCCTATCTTTATTTCACTGATACCGGCTTCTAAAATCTTTATATATTCATCCAGTTCAAACTGCTCATCACCAACAAGCGCAACTATCTGCTCTAGAAGTTTCATTAGTTCACGGTAAACCTGCTCGTATTCCTTCTTTCTTTGTAAATCTCCTGTCTCCTCGAATTTAGAAACATATTGCTCTATTCTCTCATACAAGCCATTGTCAGCAATAAAGTTATATAACGACTCTGTTATCTCCCTGGCAGAAATTCTATTTTTACCAGAAACAGTACTTACTAATGGCGCCATAATCTCCATAAACTGTCGTCTGGTATCATTAATTTCACCAAGTTTAGCAACAGCTTCGTCAGTAATACATATTTTCTTTCCATCATAAGATCTAAGATACTTAGGGAATCTTGCAAAATCTTGACTATAAGCTTTATAGCCTTTTATCCCAAGAGCCAATAGATAGTTTTCAAATTCATCTATCTTATCCCAGCTAATGCCTGAAACTCCAGATCTAAGAAGATGCATAACACTTTCATAAGAAAAGTTTTTTCTGATAACAGCTAGTCCTGCCTTTACATATTCAATCATCGGATTAAGTACAAGCTTTCTACCCTGATCTATAAAAACTGGTATCTCATAGATTCCAAATAAATCATTTACAAATGGAGCATATATATCAAGACCGCCAGTAACTACGGCCATGTCCCTATAAGCATATTTACCTGTACGAATGAGTTTATTAATCTCAACGCACACATGCCTCAATTCTTCTCTTGGATTATCTGCTTTAAACAGGGTAATATTCTGTATGTCATCCTCTTTGTTATAAACAGCGTTATTGTTTCTGAAAATATTTCTTTCTACAAATGACAATTCATCATTTTTAAATCTAGGATTATTATTGCCTTCTGGAAGAATACAATCACCAAGCTTTACCGCCTTTTCCTGTTGCATAATCCTATCAACTGATGCCATATATCTCTTACTTAGCCCAAATAATTCTCCGACCGACGCCTGTCCATGGTTGTCATTTGAATCAAGAACAACCGAGAACCACAGCTCGCTGGCCTTATGAGTAAGCGCAACTATAACCTGCTTCTGTATAGGTGTAAAGCCTGTAAAACCATCAAAAGCTATAACAGCATTATCCAGGCCTTCTGTCATTGCAAGTTTTCTTGCCAAAAGCCCCATTGTTTCCTCTGTAGTTATATACTTATCTTTCTTATATTCTTGAAAAGCGAAATAAACCTTTTTTAAATCTACTAGTTTCTTTTTTAATGCCTTTTTATGCCCCCTATCAGCTTCTTCTATAAGCTTGTCAAGACTTTCAGGCTCATATCCGTATTGAATAAACTCAGAAATAACAGATTTTACCTCATGAATAAAACCAGGCTTATCAAGACTGGAACCTATGGTTTCTAATTCATCAGCTATTTTTAATGAAACCCTTCGAAGAAGCAGGTTCTTTCCTGTATCATCAAGCGTCACTTCATTACCATGTCCAACTTCTTCAATCACCTTATGATAAAGTCTTCCAAAACTAAGCACATCTATATTCATAATGCCGTGATTAGGGTTCATCTCCACCATATCTTTTTGTGCTTGCATTGTATATTGATCAGGCACAATAAGAAGAAAGGTTTTATTCTCTTCAGCCAGTGCCCTTTCAGTAATATCACTCATTATTTTTTTTGTTTTTCCAGATCCCGATGGACCGAGATAGTATTTATATTTCATAATACTCCTGATAAAGATACTTCCTAATAAATATACTTCCTAATAAAGAAATAAAAGCGCGTCTTACGACGCGCCTAATAATAATTACTAAATTAATGAATTTTCATTCGAATGTTGTTGTATAACGCTTCTCCATATGGATATTTATAAAGCTTAGCCAATTCATATAAAGCAGTACGAATTCTTTGTGGAGTAACTGGCTTCATCTGATAACCCCTATCCTTACAATAGCCATGCATTTGCTGACCAAGTATCTTCTCTATATAAGTGGTTCTATTATTAAGAGCTATATCTGTAATAAGAAGCTCATCTCTAATAGTCTCTATTGAGAAATTGCAATAATAAAAAGCTAATGCTGTCTGTCTATAAAGTTCTGGTAAAGTACAAATGAAACTAGCAAGCGTTTTAGTATACTCAGCATCCATCATCTCTGATCCAGCAATATATGTTTCTGAATATACAGGTGCCACATATACTCCACTTCTCTCAGCCTGAAGCATACTCTGACGATTAATTCTTATCCAATCGGTAGTCTGTCTTGTGACTGACTGATTAATAACATCAGCTATAGCATCTGCTGAATCAATCATAAATGCATTATGATTAAGAGTTAAATAAAAATTTTCCAACTCATCATTAATCTTTTTTTCATCACACATAATAAACTGTAGCTGAAAAAAAACATCATTTATTGATAAATCAAAAATCGTCTTTAGATTATCCAAATGCCCCTGCATAAGGCCTCTGGTCGCTCTAACTAATTCGTATGTTGTATCCATATACTAACTACTCCCCGCATTCAAGTAATGATCCCAATTTTTAAAAGATAAAAATATACCCCTTATAATATTACATCATTTTGAGAAATAGTGAAGTCTTTTTCATTGATTTTTTTCTTACTTCATGAGTTATTTTCAGTTTACTCCAATGAATAAATACTCATACCATCAATCAATGTGTCTAAGTATAAATCATACGTATACTCCACACCAGTATCAGCATCCTTCATATCATTCACATAAAGAATCTGATCTTTTAGTTCAGGATTGCTCTGGCATTCAATAACAATTATCTCACATACACTTCGGCCCGAAATCTTCTTTTCTCCCAAATACTCGAAAGTAACGCCTTCATAGTCTGATAGCAAGTTTACCATGTCACTGTCGGTAAGTGCCATTTCAGGTTCACCGAATGCTCCTGCAACAGCATCACTGCGATAGTCATAATCAACATCGTCATTAACACCTAAATCAGCTGCTGCTTCCTCGGCAATAGATTCTGCCATTGTGTCACTTTCCTTGTCACCTTTTGTACTCGAACTAGTAAATGTTTCTTTACTCTTTGCTGCCTGGAAAGCCGCATTATTTCGTGCGTTACTATCCGCAATAAAAGGTATAAGTATTGCTATTGCGATACCTGCCACAGCCACACCTGACATTGAATATACAAATTTCACAATTTTTTTGTTTTTCTTACGCTTTGTCTCTAATTCTGCTTTTTTCTTGTCAGCCTGTAATTCTTTAATATTTTCTTTTGCTTCTGTTATAGAGACAACCTTGTTACTAATTTCCTTCTCAGGAAGGGATGCTTCAATACGTGCCCATAAATCTGGGACTTCTTCTTGCATAACTGTTTTGTACTGCGTTGTTAAGCTTTTACTCATATCCACACCTCCTCAATTTATTGATTGCCTCTCTGTACTGCCATGTTACAGTACCGAGTGGCTTGCCCAAAATATCGGCAATTTCCTGGAAAGTCATATCACCCATTATTTTCATATTAATGATTTCTCTTTCTTTCGGCTTCAGAGTCTCCAGGGCTTCTTTTAGATTCATATCACCCACCACTAAATCTTCAACAGATTTTTCCTGGCTGGCGATAGCGCCCATACTGCTGGCACTTATACTACCCTCAGTATCCTCATCTGGTGACTCAAATTCAGCAATCAACAGTTCTTTCTTGTGTTTTCTCAAATAATCTATAGCCATATTTCTTGCTATAGTCGCCAAATATCCTTTATGTCCATTACCGGGCTTATAGTTATCGGCTATACTCCAGAGCTTAATAAAGAAGTCACTTGTTACATCCTCTGCGTTTTCTTTATTTTGCAATATCGTATAAACCACAGAATAAATGTAAGCCAGGTATGCACTATAGATATCATGAAGACCACTTTGATCACCATTTTTCATGCGCTCCATGCATTCGTTAAATACGATATCTGTCATACTAACTCCCTTTTAATTATGATACGAATTACATTTTTATTTTTATGGTGTTATTTTCTATTTTTTTGTTTTTCTCTTTTTTTATTAGTTCTTATTCTTTATTTTCGTTATATTGCTTTTTTATTGCGGCTATTTAACAATGTTTAGCCCTGTATCATCTGGACATCCCATCACTATATTCATACACTGAATGGCAGCTCCAGATGCCCCCTTTCCAAGGTTGTCAAATCTTGCCGTCACAAGTATTCTGTCTTCGTTACCTGTTATGAAAATCTGTGCATCATCACGACCTGAATATGCATTGGCCGCAAAGAAATTGTTATCTTCAGCTTCTGATCCAAAAGGCATTACCTTTATGAAATCCTGACCTTTGTAAAACTCAGTAAACATTGCATGAAGTTCTTCAGGTGTCTTCTTATCTTTCATAAGATGAGTATACATTGGAAGCGAAACTATCATTCCACTGTAATAATCATCAACAACAGGTGTAAAGAGCGGTTCTCTATCAAGGCCTGCTATTATTTTCATTTCTTTTAAATGTTTATGCTGCTGCGAAAGAGCATATTCTCTCGGAGCATATAAATCCTCTGTCTTTGCATCTGATTCATATAGTGCTATAGCCTTCTTACCAGCTCCACTATAACCTGAAAGTGCAGTAACAAATACTGGATAATCTGTGGCAATAACACCCATTTTCACAAGTGGATAAACCATCATCATAAAACCTGATGCATAACACCCTGGTACAGCTATTCTACGGCTATTTTTAATCTTGTCACGAAATTCAGGTCCTAGTTCTGGCAAACCATAAGCCCAATCTTCGTTGGTTCTATGTGCTGTTGACGCATCTATAATAATTGTATGATCATTATCCTTATCAATAAGGCTAACGGCCTCTATTGCCGCGCTGTCTGGCAAACAAAGGAATGTAATATCGGAAGCATTGATGTACTTACGTCTCTCCTCTGGATCTTTTCTAAGCTCTGATGGAATAGACAAGATTTCAATATCATCTCTGCCTGCGAAGCGTTCATTAATTCTAAGTCCTGTTGTTCCTTCGCTTCCATCAATATACACCTTAACTTTCATTTTACTTCTCCTTTTTAATATCTTTCTACTCAATTATTATTTTATTTGTCAGCATTTACAGTTTCTTTCTAGACATTGTGCTATTGGCATATTCACTATTCTCAGTCACATCCTGACTAAACCAGTCTAACATTTCGAAACTCTTAGCCTGCTCAATACTTTCAAACTCAACCTCCGCAAGCACAAGTGGTGCAAACGGTTTATCAAATACATCGAGCTCTACAGTGAGCTTAGTCCCATCTATCGGAATTAAATATCTCTTTTTACGTATAATATTACCATCAGCCTTTTCTAAAAGATGTTCATATGCTTCCTTGGTGAGAGCTAAATTGTATTCTTCTCTCGCCATAGTACCTGAGCCTTTATAAGTCATATAATATTCATCATCCTGTCTTCGAACTCGAACAACAGGAGCTTTGCTATTAAGATACCCCTGTTCTATAAGATGATAGTCATATTCTTCAAGATTATCCGGAAGTTTACTTACTAAAAATTTACGTTCTATTTCCATATAAATATCCTACTTATCGCATCGACCATATGTAGCAGTCATATCATGAATTCTTGATGATAATTCTTTTGTTAATGCTGAGTCTTTCATTCTCCACACCCAGTTATTTCCAAGAGTCGATGGCAGGTTAATTCTTGCCTCATTGCCCAGCTCTAAATAATCCTGCATAGGAATAATACATGTATCTGCCACACTACTATGAGCAAGCTTAATCAAGTCCCAAGCAATATTCTTGGCATTTCGAACCCCAAGATATTTCTTTGTATAGTCCTTATCCTTCTTTCGAAGGGTGCCAAACCATCCAATCGTAGTATCATTATCATGGGTTCCAGTATATACTATACAATTCTTTTCGTAATTATGAGGCAAATAATCATTATCCTCACCTGAATCAAATGCAAATTCCAGTATCTTCATTCCTGGATATCCGCATTTCTTTACAAGCTTTATTACTGAAGGGGTTAATAATCCAAGATCTTCTGCGATGATTGGTTTCTTACCCATTTTTTTCTTCAGTGTATCAAAAAGATCATATCCTGGTCCTTTTTCCCAATGGCCATATTCCGCAGTCTTGTCTCCATAAGGTATAAAGTAAAACTCATCAAAGCCTCTAAAATGATCTATACGTACCACATCGTACATCTTGAAGCAATTACCTAATCTCTTCAGCCACCATTCATATCCTGTCTTTTTATGATATTCCCAGTTATAGAGCGGATTACCCCACAATTGTCCTGTCGCGGCAAAATAATCAGGTGGACATCCAGCTACGCCAACTGGTCGTCTGTCCTTATCAAACATAAATAGTTCCGGATTCGCCCATGTATCTGCACTATCAAGTGCTACATATATAGGAATGTCACCAATAATTTCAACACCTTTACTATTAGCATATTCCTTGAGCTTATACCACTGCTTGTAGAAAAGGAACTGAATAAACATCCACATCCCCATTTCTTCTTTTATCTTATCATCCGACTTAAGCTTCTTTATCTCTGATGGTTTTCTGAGTCTATGTTCATCCTTCCATTCCATAAAACTCTTGCCTTTGTATATACCCTTGAGTGTCATGAAAAGAGCATAGTTATCCAACCAAAAAGCATTGTCCTTAACAAAAGCTTTGTATTCTTTATCTTGGACTATATTGCTTTTTTTATAAGCCTTTTTCAAAAGACCAAATCTACCTTTATATAGAAGTTCATAATCCACATGCTCAGGATCACTTCCAAAATTCACCTTATCGCATTCTTTGCTAGTAAGATATCCACAATTAATTAACTCCTCTAAATCAATGAAATATGGATTTCCTGCATAAGTAGAAAAAGACTGATATGGTGAATCACCATATCCTGTAGGTCCCATAGGAAGGACCTGCCAATATTTTTGACCTGATTTTTCTAAGAAGTCCACAAATTCATAGGCTTCCTTAGAAAAACTACCGATACCATACTTGGATGGCAAACTTGAAATTGGCAATAATATTCCGCTATATCTCATTTATTCTACCCCTTTTGGAATTTTACTAATAATTCTTCTGTATATACTAATCAAAAAGAATACTGTTAACGCAAGACTCATAAGTTCTGCAATAGGGAAGCACCACCATACAAGTGCAAGTCCTCCTATTGATGCCAGTATATATGCGGCTGGAACAAGAACTACAAGCTGTCTCGCAACTGATACTATTAAGCTATACACGCCATTGCCCAACGCCTGGAACACTGAACCACCAATTATACAAAACCATGCAAATAAATAGTGAATACCAATGATACGAAGTGCCGGAACGCCAATCCTAAGAAGTGTGTCGTCACCTGTATCAAATATTAATAATAATTTATCTGGTATCAATTCAAATCCAAGAAACCCAAGGAACATGAATACAAATGCGTATCCCATTGTGCACTTAATAACCTTCATCATTCTTGTACGATTTCTAGCGCCTGCATTAAATGCAAGAATAGGAACCATACCATTGTTCAAACCAAATATTGGCATGAAGAAGAGACTCTGAAGTTTAAAATATACTGCAAAAACAGATATAGAATCTCTATCAAGTTGAACAAGGAGTTTGTTCATAAAAGACTGCATTACAGCACCTATCGACTGCATAATAATAGAAGGAAGACCTACCGAATATATCTTCGCTATTATTCTCCAGTCTGGATAAAAACCTCTGAATGAGATTTTAACATCATGGTTGAATTTAAGATTAAATATTAAGGCGAGACCAGCTGCGACAAACTGACCAATAATCGTTGCTATTGCAGCACCTGCCACTTTCATCTCTGGCATTCCAAAAAGACCAAATATAAGTATTGGATCTAAGATAATATTGATAATAGCTCCAATAGACTGGGTTATCATGGTATGAACAGTTCTTCCTGTAGACTGAAGTAATCTCTCAAAAATAAACTGACAATACATACCAAAAGAGCCACAGCAAACTATTGTTAAATATGTAACACCATATTCAAGAGTAATGCCTTCAGCACCCTGAATCACCATACATACTCTTGAAAAGAAGAAGCCAACTATAAAGAAAATAATATAATTGATAAAGCTTAGTAATATACCATTATTCGCAGCTTTATTAACTGTATCAAAATCTTTCTCGCCTAATGCTCTAGAGAGTAGTGCATTAACTCCGACACCTGTACCTACACCAAAAGCTATTAATAGCGTTTGAATAGGAAAAGCCATTCCAAGTGCATTTAATGCTGCTGTACCAGCACTACCATCAACACTCGCATCCTGAATTCTTGCCAGGAATAAACTGTCTACCAGATTATACATCGCCTGAACAAGCATGGATACAATCATAGGTGTACTCATAGAAACAAGTAACTTGTTAATTGGCATTACACCCATTTTGTTTTCTTTCTTCTCTGTTGTCATTGTATTACTACTTTCCATTTATAATTGTTGCTCCTAATCCTGAGTAGTTTCTTTTAATAATTTTTCAGACATTTTATCAATGATCTGCTGTAGAAAAGCATCATTGATAATGACCTCATCAATTCCTGACTCTGACTTCTCTTTAATATCCTTTTTCTCACTGTCTGAATTAGTATTGTTTAATACATCAACTACACCGTCATCTACTTTTGATGTATCGTTGATTTGCTTTTCGGCTTTAAGCGCTTCATTATACACTACTCTATTACGTCCATTCAACTTTCCAAAATAAAGTCTTGAATCGGCCTCACGTAATAGTACTGCAAAATCAGTTGACATTGAGCCGTCCACAACACCAAAACACATGGTTATCTTGATAACTTGATTGTTATAGAATATCTCCATAGATCTAATCTTCTCAAGGATTCTTTCCATCTCAATTGTTGCTTCATTTCCACCAATTTTGCTAAATATTATTAAAAATTCCTCGCCGCCCCATCTAGCTACGAAACCTTTTCCAACCATTGACTTATTAAGTGTTTCTGATACTTTTTTTAGTACTAGGTCACCTGCTTCATGACCATATGTGTCGTTGACTTTTTTGAAAAAGTCTATATCACCAAGAGCTATTGCATAAGGCATGCCATTGGTCTCAGCATCTTTTTGAAGTTTTCTAAGCTTAGCTCCGCCATATCTTCTATTATAAAGGGAAGTAAGTGGATCGCGTTCAACAAGCACTCTTATTGCACTTTGCATATCCAATATCTTCTTGGCAGTGCTTCCAAGCTCGTCCTTTCTAGAAAGAACCGATGATGGCATTTCATTACTCAGTTCTCCCTTTATCATATTCTGGAGGAACTTATCTATTTTCTTAATACTTCCTACTAGTTCACCTGCATATCTAGCACTTATAATTGCAGCAATTCCCATACATATTATGGTTATAATGCATACTGGAATAGCAGCTTTTCTAGCTGCCACTGCCACTTCTTCATACTGCTTAGCTACACCCACAAAGCCTATGACAGAACCATCCGAATTAACTAGTGGAGTATAATACGCATAATATCTATCCTGTCCAATTAGTCCTTCATAACTATAAAATGAATCTTCACTATCAATTGCTGCAACGATAGCCGTATTAACTCCAGTCGCAATCTGTCGCGCACCCATTTCGTCAACCAAGGTTGTAAGAATACGAGTATTGCCATGAACAATCGAAATATCAACACCTACGGCTTGCTTCAGAGTATCAATAAATTTGAAATCCGCCGTAATATCCTTATCACCCTTATACAAAGATATAACCTGAGACCCTCTGAGTTCATAATCTCCTGGGTACATCTGATCATACGCTTCTACAATAGAATTTGCAGCCATCTTGAGATTATCTTGAACCTGCACTTTTATAGCTCTCTCATTGAACTTAATTGCTGATCCTGCAATAATCAGACCCATAATAAGCATTGGGACCATGGTTCTAAGAAGCATAGCCCGCTGCATTTTGCCAATTACCTTTTTATTACCGTTATTCGCCATTACATATCTTCTTTCTGCCTATTCATGCTAAAAAATGATAATAAATATTAACTTATAACACATATAATCCGATAAATATTATAACAAAATAATACTTACCTTTAAATATAAAGTACGGTTGTTTTTATAGAAACGGATGTCTGTGGAGATAATCGAAAATTGAAACCTAAGGTAATACAAATCAAGTACATATTCAATGTACAAAAATAACGGAGGAAAAAAGTGAATAATGAACAGTTTTAATAAGCATCTGACCAGTGCGAATCAGATGCTTATTATTTTTGTCTTTTTTGCAATATGCATTATGTTAACTTAAGCATTTATTCCTCATATCAAGTCATAACATTCAATTATTATTTCTAAATCGTGGTCAATTATCCTCTCTAATTTTTATCAACATAATTGTGCTTATAAAGTCAAAAACTAATAATCTTACTTATTATCTGACAATTTGTTTCTACTGCATAAATTAAGCTTATGAATTAAATAGTCAATGTCATATATCATTTTTGATAATAATTTTAGACTAGCTGAGTCAACATTCATTAAGCCAATATAATAAAGGATTCTTGAATATTGAAACCTAATCGCATAAATA
>JAZRXF010000023.1:0-12260 GCA_045600085.1 Lachnospiraceae bacterium | reverse complement strand
ATGGCCTCCTAGGACCACGCTTTAAAGACTTGATACGAAATATTTATGAATTATTCATTATGAAAAGAAAAATCGGTTGGTGCGTCTAGCACCAACCGTCTTTGTCTTCACTCTGAAAGCTTCGGTTTATTCCGAAGCTTTTTTGTTGTAAAATATAATGGCATATATTATATTGGCTGTATTTGGTGCCTAATAATTAATTTATATAGAAAAGAGTATGTGAATGAAGAATAACAGGTTTTGTATTTTTCTATTATCATTAATATATATGATGCTTCTTTCTGGTTGCGGTGAGCAGATATGTTCATACTGCGGGGAAAGTAAGCAGTGCGGTGAATATGATATCCTTGGAACCACGAGATATATATGCGAGGACTGTCTGGGTGATAGAGGCATGTCGCTCTCAGGAAATGTTATTGGTGAATACGAGTCGCCACTTGTGGATCCTTCTTTATATCTTCCATATAACGTGATAGTGGAGGATGGGCCGGCTGTGGAGACGGTTTCCGATAATAATGTTTCAGTTGTAATTCCAGACTCGGAAAGTATGAATGGGGTTAGTGATAATCAGTCACAGGACACTTCGGGAAATGTAGAAAGTAATTCTTCATCGAATACTTCATATGGTAAAGAAAATCTTGTTTCGACTGTAGCGTCGAATCTTAGTGCGGTCAATTTTCTTCTTCAGCCTGATGATGATGTTAAGGATAAATATCATATATATAAAGATGGCAATGTTACTGGTATAAGTATTTCATTTTCAGGCGAGAGTAATGGCACCAAGGTTGGTATAGCCATGAAGAATGGCGCAAGCGATCAGAATTTTGCTGATATTTGTATCTATACAGGACTGGCATGTCTTGGAAGTGCTGATTATGATAATTATGGCGTTGCAGTGTTTAACTCAGCCAGGGACCATGGTAATTATACTAAGGATAACTGCAGGTTCTATTATATGGATGAGCTTGATGCCTCCACTAATGATGGTGCTATAGCCACCTATGAAATACACTGTGAATAAACATCCGTTAGGCCGATCCTTGGATCGGCCTTTCTTATAGTAAGAAATATAATAAAGAAATGAAAACAGTGGCATATAAATATAAATCTTAATAAAATCTTAATAATTTACCTTCTAGGTTTTTAAAAATTATATGAGTATTATTATTAATGTGATCACAACAAAGTAGTGTTACTAGATTTTAAACCGATAATATTAATTGCTGGATTAATTAAAACTAGAGTATCAATTGCTAGAAAGAGGGAAGAGATGTACAACATATTAGTTTGCGACGATGATAAGGACATAGTTTCAGCTCTTGAGATTTACCTTACCAGTGAAGGCTATAACACAATCAAAGCCTACAATGGAAAAGAAGCTTTGGATGCCATGAAAGAAAATAATATCCATCTTGTTTTACTAGATTTCATGATGCCTGTTATGGATGGAATGCAAACAATCACAGAGCTTAGAAAAAGCAGCAATGTGCCCGTAATATTTTTGACTGCCAAAGGTGAGGATACAGACAAAATACTAGGTCTTACAATCGGCGCAGATGATTATGTAACTAAGCCATTTAACCCTATTGAACTTATGGCAAGAGTAAAGTCTCAGCTAAGACGATACATGGTGCTTGGTAACTGTGAAGGACTAGAAAGTGGAACCGAGGATACAACAATTACCGGTGGACCGATTACTCTTAATGACAAGTCAAAGGAAGCTTTTTTAGATGGTGAACGATTGGCTCTTACCAAGACTGAATACGATATTCTAAAGCTTATGATGGAAAATCCTGGCCAGGTATTCTCTCCATCAGAAATATATAACAAAGTGTGGGATGATGTATCTCTTGGTAACGAGAGTACAGTGGCGGTACATATCAGACACATAAGAGAAAAAATCGAAATAGATTCGGCTAACCCAAGATACCTTAAGGTTGTATGGGGCCGAGGATACAAGTTTGATACTAACTAATAAGGATAGACAGAAAGGTTTGGCGGAAAAGAATGGCTGATAATAATACTGAAAAGAAAACTAGAAAGAAGGGCATTGGCTTTAAGATATTCATGTTTATCGCATTTTTCGTGCTTGTTGCTTTGACGACAGCACTTGCGATCTTCCTTGATACAATTAGTACATTTGGGGTATATGATAAAACAATTGATCAGGCATGGAGAGATGAGAGCCAAACAATTGCAAACAGATATGCTGTAATGATACTCGCCGATGCGGATGAGTATCTGATAGGAGAAGAAGCATCACCTAATTTGAAATATGGCGTTGTAGAGTCATTTAGTCCTGATCTTACTGATGAAGATTTGGAAAATTTAGATATTTATGTTTATAAAAATTTCGATGAGAAATTTAATATTCATAAATGTAATATATTTTCAGCGAGGATTGATGGGGGCACATATTTTAATTATGGTATGAATACAATTTTTGAAGGGGCGTATTTAAGTCATGATGTTTGGTATGAGCCGGAGCCAGGCGAAGAAGTAGTTTATAAATACGTTGTTTCGTATGTAGACAGACCTACAGAAAGTAATGATCTTACCAGCACTAACCTTTTTATACAGCTTAATTCGTGGTTAGTTCTTGCTTATAAGGTTAAATACTTAGCAATTGTAGCCATGGCTATTGTGTGCATATTATTACTTGTTAATATGGCATACTGGTTCATTACTATTGTTAAGTTTATTGCTCGTATTATTAGAAAACTTGCATTTGTTCCAAAAACAACAGTATCTCTTTTGCTGTTTACTTTGGTAGGTGCCTTCTTCACTGGTATTCTTGGAGCAATGTTTGATTTTGAAGAATTATTTATACTGTTTCTTTTAGCGGACATATTTATCATAGCTCCAATAGTTGTATATGTTTCTTATCAGACTAAATTGCTTTCAGATGCATGCAGTAAGCTGGCCCAGGGAGATATGGACGTTCATGTTAAATCAAGCATTTTCTTTGGTAACTTTAGAAAGCAGGCAGAAAGTATTAATGCAATAAGAGACAGCATTAATCTTGCAGTAGAAGAAAGAATGAAAAGTGAGCGCTTTAAGACAGAGCTTATAACCAATGTATCTCACGATATAAAGACTCCGCTTACTTCAATCATTAATTACGTGGATCTTCTTGGAAAAGAAGAATTCGACAATGATACTGCAAGAGAATATCTTGAAGTTTTAGACAGACAGTCAGTACGATTAAAAAAACTTATCATTGATCTTATAGAAGCATCAAAGGCGGCCACTGGTAATGTAGAGCTCGAGATGATGCCATGTGATGCCAAGCTTATTTTAGAGCAGGTAGTTGGCGAATATCAGGAGAAGATGGATGAGCAGAATATTTCACTTGTAGTAAGAACTCCTGAAAGCTCTGCAACTATTATGGCAGATAGTAAATCACTTTTTAGAATCTTTGATAACTTACTTGTTAATATCCGTAAGTATTCTTTGGAGAATACAAGAGCATATGTGGATCTTGAGCTTGTAGGTGATAAAGCAATATTTATTTTTAGAAATACATCCAAGGAACAGCTTGTTGCTGATGGAAGCCTGTTTATGGAAAGGTTCTATCAGGGGGATATATCAAGAAACGCTGAAGGCAATGGCCTTGGGCTTGCAGTAGCCAAGAGCCTCACAGAACTTATGGATGGGGATATTCAGATTGTAACTGATGGCGATTTATTTAAGGTGACTATTTCTTTTAATACTTGCATAGATTAAAATAATGTATAGCAGCTTGCTACGACGCAGGCTGCTATATTCTATTTTTGGAGGATGTTATGAAGCATACAAGAATAAATATTTGGAACAAGGGTGAATACGCCTATGAAGCGGCATATGGTTTTGAACCCAATATAAGAACGTATATCCATGAGGATGATGAAGTTCGTGATTGTATGCTGGTGGTGCCAGGCGGTGGCTATTGTATGGTAGTGCCATCTGAAGCAGAGGTAGTAGCAAAGACATTTTATGAAAAGGGCATGAATGCATTTGTGCTTTCTTATACAACTGATATCACATTTTCAGTGCCCCTTAAAAATCAGCCACTTAAAGATATATCACGAGCTGTAAGATTATTACGAAGTAAAAGCACCGAATTTAATATTGATCCGGATAGACTTGTAGTATGTGGTTTTTCTGCAGGTGGCCATTTGTGCGGAAGTTTATGCGTGCATTATGATGATGTGACAGAAGAGGACGTGGCTCTTTCGAAGTTTTCTAACAGACCAGATGCAGCTATTCTTTCTTATCCAGTAATAACATCTGGTGATAAAACACATTCTTCATCCATTGAAGCTCTTGTTGGCGCTGATGCCAGCCAGGCTGACAAAGACTACTTTAGTATTGAAAAGAATGTTACTAAGGAGGTGCCTCCATGCTTTATATGGCAGACAGTAACTGATGATTTGGTGCCAATTGATAATAGTTATCTTATGGCAGCGGCGCTTGCGGCAAATGGTGTGCCTCATACACTTCATGCCTTTCCGTATGGACCTCATGGACTGTCGGTGTCTAATAAAGACTTTTATCTTGGGAAACACGGCGAGGATTATACTTTTGAACAGCTTAAGCTTGCAGTTAATGCAGTGAAGGATGGCAGGGGCATAAAAGTGTCTGAAAAAAGAACAAAAGAGATAATTGAACAGTTTTTCTCGGAGGATTCGCCATGGTTCAAGGAGCAACCGAAAATAGACGAAAAAACAATGGAAGAGGAGTTTGATAATCCTTATGAAGATGTTAGTAAGTGGCCTGATATGGCATATGAATGGCTAATAAGGGTGATTTAATACAAATTATAGAGTTTCTAGGGTATTTATATAGAATTATTCCCCTAAATATAGTGGAAATCGGTATACAAATTAGTGTATAATACTATTGTATAATTTTTCTTATTCTGCGCATTTTTTGCGCATGCAATATAAAAGCTATAGAAGGTAATAATTGGTTATGGAATTAGGTGAAATCGGAAAGCTTTGTTTAAGATGTATGAAGGTCAGTGATGACCTTGGCATCTGTCCATACTGTGGCAAAGAAAAGTCAGGTCAGTTAACCTGGTCTAAGGCTCTTGCTCCAGGGACTGTTCTAAACAATAAAATTCTCATTGGTAATATCCTTGGTAAGGGTGGTTATGGTATTACCTATATTGGTTACGATATGCTTCTTGAGTATAGAGTGGCTGTTAAGGAATTTTTTCCAGATGAAATGGTAGATCGAAGCGATGATGGCAAGACCGTACTCGTTCTCGATGAAGTTAATAGTGAAGAATATCAGAGAGAAACAACAGCATACCTGCGTGAGGCTCGCATACTTGCTGAGTTTTCAAAGTTTCCTGGTATTGTTGCAATCAAGGACCTGTTTTATGAGAATAACACAGGTTATCTTATCATGGAATTTCTTGAGTCAGGTAACCTCCGTAAGTATATAGATAAGCATGGCGGTTGGCTTGGTGTTCAGGAATCTTTAGACCTTATGGAGCCGGTTATCAATATCCTTGGTAAGCTTCATAAGTCAGGACTTATCCATAGAGATATCAGCCCTGACAACATTATGATGGATGAAGATGGTCAGGTTAAGCTCATTGACTTTGGTGGTTCCAAGAAACTTGGCGTAAGCAGTCAGCAGGTGTTCCTTGGTAAGTGGGGATTTGCTCCGCTTGAACAGATGCTTAGTAAGATATCAGAGCAGGGGCCATGGACGGATATATATGGTATATGTGCGACGCTTTACTGTATGATGACAGGCGATGTTCCTCAGTCTTCATATGAGCGTAATGAAAAAGATGAGTTAATAGATATATCGCAGTACACTATTACAATCGACAAAAAAGTGGCAGCAGCCATTATGAAGGGTTTGTCAATGGATGCGGCTGATCGTCAGCAGAGCATTGATGAACTTTATAAAGGATTATATGGACATTATCCTGATGCGAAAAATGCTCCACAGGTTAAGGAAAATGATGATCGCATTCTCCGAGATCACAACGGACGTATTTGGATGGGTGAGTATCCTATGAATGAGGTTACTGGCTCTAAGATCACATCAGATATTACATATGCAGAATATGATGAGGATAATGTAGCAGTTGTAGACGGAGAGAAATACCTTCGTATGCCAGTGTATAAAGAGACAACACAGGAAAGCAATTTCCTTGGAGTTATGAAGGGCGTAGGAAAGATAAAAGAAATCTCTGGCTATAGATATTTCAAGTTCAATGCTATTCCTTGGAGAGTAGTTGAGACACGTAGCAAGAGAGTGACTCTTCAGTCCGAATATATTCTTGATTATCGTCCATTTGACCAGCCTAAGTATGTGTCAATGAGCGACAAGGAAATCACTAAGATAAAAAGCGGTATTTACTGGGAAGTAAGTAAGATTCGTGAGTGGCTTAATAGTGCATTTATAAGAAGAGCGTTCAGTACTTCTGAAAAGGCTAAGCTTCAGGTGACACAGATTAGTACATTACTTTCTGTTCTTTCTGACAGAACAACTTATGACAAAGTATATTTGCCAACAATCGAAGAAATACGTTATGGATATGACACAGATAGAACTCATCAGAGAGGCAAGAAGAAAGAAGGCAACTTTGGTGATTCGCCATGTTCTCAGTATGTGGCAGCTCTTGCATCAGGACAGCCAATAAGCAACTGCTTTGGACTTAGATCAAGAGGTCCTATTGACCAGGAGGACTCATACAAGTGCAAGGAAGGCTTCGAGGGACATGCTCTCATAGGTAATAAACTTGCTCCATGGAATTTGAATAAGAAAATGGGTATTCGCCCAATCATATGTGTTAATGAAGACGATATCGTAGATATGCAATCCTAGTACGATATTTGGTAAGTAATGGATACAGAAAGGTTGGAGCAATGAGTACATACGTAATTAGTGATATTCACGGACAGTATAATTCATATAAAAAGATGTTAGAGAAAATCAAGTTTTCAAAACATGATTTTCTGTATGTTTTAGGCGATTGCATAGATAGAGGCCCTGATGGAATCAATGTTATCAAGGACATTATGAAAAGGGACAATGCAGAGCTTATTCTTGGTAATCACGAAGTGATGCTTCTTAATTCGATAGAGTATATTAGAGATACGGAAGCAGGAAGAGAGCCATCTAATATAACAGAGGATGGGCTTAGTCCTCTTGAGCTTTGGACTCATCCATGTAATGGAGGAGAAGGAACCTGCCTTGAATATTTGGGGCTTAAAGCCGAGGAACGAGATACGATTGAGACATTTCTTCGCAATTGTAGACTTATCAAGCGTATCAAGGTTGGTAGCAAGACTTATCAGCTTACCCATTCGTATTCAATTAACAAGGCGTTTGGAACTGAGGTTATGTTTAAGAAGACAGACCGTGCTACCATGGAAAGCATTGTATGGGATACTATTTTTGATAAGACCAAGAATAGAGAGATTCCAGAAAAGCTTTTTAATTACCAGCGTGATATTTATATTATGGGACATATTTTCACTCAGCGTCTTAATAGTATGACAGAAGATGGCAAGGGTATGATATTTAAGTCAGAGAACTATCGTGGCTACAATGTCATTGATGTTGACTGCGGTATGGCACTTAACAGTAGATCGAGCCGTCTTGGATGCTACTGTATTGATACTGGCAAGGAATATTATGTACCATTACTTGATGATTAGTGTTATTGGCCGAATTCCTAGGATTTCGGCCTTTTTATAAGATTACGAAGATTTACGTGAAGAGGTTGTTTATGGGCGATAATATGGAGAGCAGCTTTATACCTAAAGGCATGATTGTATCTGGCGATATCAAGTCAGGTGGAAATTTGTGCGTAGAGGGCGAGGTCTACGGTGATGTTTATATAGACGGAACACTGGAGCTTCGTGGAAGTATTAAGGGGAAACACATTAAGGTTGGCCGCGTAGAACTTGATAGCGGCACAATCGAAAGCGATATTGAGTGTGATGACTATATAAGTGTTGGAGAAGGCGTTACTATTCTAGGCAATGTGTCTGCAACCAATGCAGACATAGATGGAGCGGTAAGCGGCGATCTTACAGTGTTAGAGCGTGTCCATATAGGCGGTAGTGCCGTGGTAAAGGGTAAGGTCAAAGCGGGAGAAATCATGGTTGAGCTTGGTGCTGTATGTGATGTTGGCATACAAAATGCTGGTCAGGAAGGCAAGGCGGCTCAGTTTTTTGAGAACTATCTTAAGGAGCGCGCCACAAATAACTAGACTTGACTTACGCTTATATGATATAATTGCTTAGTTGACGTGCCGGATAGCGGCTGTCTATATATTTTAGGAGGTTTTTTTACAATGAACATCGAGAAGTTAGAGCATAATATGGCTAAGATCACTATTGAGGTTTCAGTAGAGGATTTTGATAAAGCAGTTGATAAGGCATACCAGAAGCAGAAGGGCCAGATTAGTATCCCTGGATTTAGAAAGGGTAAGGTTCCTCGTAATTTAGTTGAGAAGATGTATGGTAAGGAAGTATTCTACGAGGAAGCTGCTAACATTTGTATTCCTGAAGCATATGAGAAGGCTTATGATGAAATCGAAGAGGAAATCGTATCTCAGCCTAAGATTGATGTAGTTCAGATTGAGGCTGGTAAGCCATTTATCTTCACTGCAGAAGTTGCTCTTAAGCCAGAAGTAACACTTGGTGATTACAAGGGTGTTGAAATCGACAAGATCGATGCAACAGTTACTGATGAAGATATAGAAGCAGATATTAAGTCAGCACTTGAAGCTCAGGCTCGTCAGGTATCAGTAGAGAGAGCTGCTAAGGACGGAGACCTTGTTGTTCTTGATTTCGAGGGATTCGTTGATGGCGAAGCTTTTGAAGGTGGTAAGGGTGAGAACTACAACCTTACACTTGGTTCAGGATCTTTCATTCCAGGATTCGAAGATCAGCTTGTTGGTAAGAACGTTGATGAAGAGTGTGAAGTTAACGTTACTTTTCCAGAAGATTATCAGGCCGAGGAGCTTGCAGGTAAGGCAGCAGTATTTAAGTGCGTGATTCATGAAATCAAAGAGAAGCAGATTCCAGAGCTTGATGAGGACTTCGTTGATGATGCTGGTTTCGATTCAGTTGATGCTTACAAGGCTGATGTTAAGGCTAAGCTTGAAGAGAAGAAGACAAGCGAAGCTAAGTCTGCTAAGGAAGAAGCAGCTATCGCAGCAGTAGTTGAGAAGGCTACAATGGATATTCCAGAAGCTATGATTGAGACACAGGTTAATAGAATGATTAACGATTTTGCTCAGCAGCTTTCAATGCAGGGTCTTTCACTTGAGCAGTACTTTATGTTCACAGGTATGACTAAGGAGCAGTTCGCAGAGCAGACAAGACCACGTGCTGAGAAGAGCATTCAGTCAAGACTTGTTCTTGAGGCAGTAGCTGCAGCTGAAGGCTTCACAGCTTCTGATGAAGAGCTTGAGGCAGAGCTTAAGGAAATGGCTGATGCATACAAGATGGAAGTTGCTCAGATTAAGGAGCTTCTCCCAGCAACAGAGATGGATGGCCTTAAGAAGGATATCTGTGTTAAGAAGGCAATTGATGTTATTGCTAACAACGCAGTTGAGAAGTAATTAACTTCTATCAGCATTAATATGTATTTATTCGTAACTATGCGACTATCATGTAGTTGCATAGTTACTATTATAAATAAAGCATTTATACTAGTAATCTAATTTTTGTTTTAGTTAATTGAAGGGGTGACATTATGAATAATTTTATTTATAACGATTTAGTACCTATGGTAGTAGAGCAGACATCAAGAGGAGAGCGCTCTTATGATATCTACTCTAGACTTTTAAAGGAAAGAATTATTTTCCTTGGAGATCAGGTTACTGATCTTACAGCAAGCCTTGTAGTTGCTCAGCTTCTTTTCCTTGAGGCAGAGGATCCAGACAAGGACATCCAGCTTTATATCAACAGCCCAGGTGGTTCTGTAACAGCTGGTATGGCTATCTACGATACAATGAACTTTGTTAAGTGTGATGTATCAACTATCTGTATGGGTATGGCAGCTTCTATGGGAGCTTTCCTTCTTTCAGGTGGTACAAAGGGTAAGCGTTATGCTCTTCCTAATGCTGAAATCATGATTCACCAGCCACTTGGTGGTGCTCAGGGCCAGGCTACAGAAATCGAGATAGCAGCTAAGCACATCTTAAAGACAAAGGAAAAGTTAAATAAGATCTTAGCAGATAACTGTGGAAAGCCTTATGATGAAATCGCTGCAGCTACAGACAGAGATAACTGGATGAGCGCTGAGGAAGCTAAGGAATATGGTCTTATTGATGCAGTTATCACTAAGAGACCAGAAGCTGGCGATAAGTAAGAATAGTTAGGAGATTAGGGATGGCAGGTAAAGGAGCCGAATCTAGAGTAAGATGCTCATTCTGCAATAAGACTCAGGGCCAGGTACGCAAGATGATTGCTGGACCTGCAGGAGTATATATTTGTGATGAATGTGTTGATATATGTGCAGGCATCATCGAGGAAGAGCTTGAGGGCGATTTTGATGGTGATGATGATATTGATGAAGCTGTCGGTGACATCAAGCTTTTAAAGCCAGTTGAAATCAAGGGTTTCCTTGATGAATATGTTATTGGCCAGGAGGTTGCCAAGAAGGTTTTATCTGTTGCAGTATATAATCATTACAAGAGAGTAATGAATGCTAAGAAGACAGATGTTGAGCTTCAGAAGAGTAATATTATTATGATTGGACCTACAGGTTCTGGTAAGACATATCTTGCTCAGACACTTGCCAAGGTTATCAATGTTCCATTTGCTATTGCAGATGCGACAACACTTACTGAAGCAGGCTACGTAGGTGAGGATGTTGAGAATATTCTTCTTAAGCTTATTCAGGCAGCTGATTACGATATTGAGAGAGCTCAGTATGGTATTGTATATATCGATGAGATAGATAAGATTACCAAAAAGAGCGAGAATGTATCAATTACAAGAGATGTATCAGGTGAAGGTGTTCAGCAGGCGCTCCTCAAGATTATTGAGGGTACAGTAGCATCAGTTCCACCACAGGGTGGTCGTAAGCATCCACATCAGGAGCTTATTCAAATTGATACAACTAACATCTTATTCATCTGCGGTGGTGCATTTGATGGACTAGAGAAGATTATTGAATCTAGATTAAACAAACGTTCAATTGGCTTTAATGCTGAGATCGAGAAGAAATCAGAGAAAGAAGTTTCAGAGCTTTTCAAGGAAGTTACTACTCAGGACTTCATTAAGTACGGACTTATTCCAGAATTTATTGGACGAGTACCAATCAGCGTTTCTTTAGAGGGACTTGATAAGGATGCTCTTGTTCGTATTATGACAGAGCCTAAGAATGCACTTGTTAAGCAGTATCAGACATTATTTGACATGGATGATGTTAAGCTTACTTTCGAGGATGATGCCATTAAGGCAGTTGCAGCCAAGGCGCTTGAGTACAAGACTGGTGCAAGAGGACTTCGTTCTATCTTCGAGGATGTTATGATGGATATTATGTATCGCATACCATCCGATGATACTATTGAAAGTGTTATTGTAACCAAGAACTCAGTTGATGAAGGTGGCGAACCAGTAGTTGTTCACAGAGATGGAGCTGCAAAGCGTCCTAAGAAAAAGGTAGCGAAATAATGGTTATTAAGAATGTAGGTCTTGAGACTGTATGCGGTATTACCAGTGTACTTCCTATTAATGACAAGCCAGAGTTTGCATTTGCTGGCAAGAGTAATGTTGGTAAGTCGTCGCTGATTAATGGACTCATGCAGAGAAAATCACTGGCCAGAACCAGTTCTGAACCAGGTAAAACTCAGACAATCAATTTTTATAATATTAATAATGAACTTTACTTTGTTGATCTTCCGGGCTACGGATATGCCAAGGTAGGCAAGGAAACTACAGCTAAGTGGGGCAAGATGATTGAGAATTATCTTAATAAGAGTCCTATGCTCAAGGCGGTATTTCTCCTCGTTGATATTCGTCATGAGCCAGGAAATAATGATAAGATGATGTATGATTGGATTACTAATAATGGTTATGAACCAATCATCATTGCTACCAAGCTTGATAAGATTAATCGAAGCCAGATTCAGAAACATGTAAAGATGGTTAGAGAGGGTCTTAGAGCCACTTCTTCAACAAAAATCATTCCATTCTCAGCAACAACCAAGCAGGGAAGAGATGAGATATATGAGTTAATTGATTCGTATATGAATTAGGTGCTGTAAGGATATATTAAAGTATAAAATA
>JAZRXF010000022.1:0-8034 GCA_045600085.1 Lachnospiraceae bacterium | reverse complement strand
TTAGCAAAAATGAAACATAGAAATGGCCTCCTAGGACCACGCTTTAAAGACTTGATACGAAATATTTATGAATTATTCATTATGAAAAGAAAAATCGGTTGGTGCGTCTAGCACCAACCGTCTTTGTCTTCACTCTGAAAGGACATGCAAGATGTCCTTTTTCTCTGATTAAATATTAAACAAACTCCGGCATATTAATTAGTTCCAAATAATTCGCAAAAAATAGTTCTTGCATTTGTCCAGTCATTATACATATTTTCATTGATTTGTATTGATATACAAGCACTCTTTCCATCCTTATCGCAATATGGCACTAATACTCGATAAGCTTTGTATCTACCATCCTCATATACGTCATCATCATATGAACTGCATACCGCGTAAACTTTGATATCTCCAAGCTGATCCTCGATATATTCACAATCATAGTTAGGGAACTCATCCTCTTTTGGAAGTTCTCCTTCTAATATAAAAGCTAATGGAATAGTGTTAATTAAGTCTGGTCTAATAATTAAAGTTGCATCTGGATTAGCATCATTTACTAAACAATAATAAGTTGTTTTAGGTGTTAATTTTGAGTAAAAATCGTACCCTGTTGGCATATTTAATATGCAGAGATCTTCTTCACCCAAAATATCCTGTAATAAAAACTGACCATCACCTGGCTCACCAACGTTACCATCAACAATCATAAAACCTTCTGGAAGAGAGGCGCTAGGTTCATCAGTCTCATTTACCTCATCATAATCCTCATCATCTACTTCGTTTTCAACATCTTTTTCAGCGCGAGTTTCAGCATCGGATTTCTTACCTGAATCCTCCTGTCCACAACCTGTTAATACTGCCACAGACATCATTGAAACAGCTAAATAAAGTACAAATCTTCTCACTTCTTCATTTCCTCCATACTAATTAATATCAAACAGAATACTAATCCTGATTGACTTGAATCATTATAGCATCAATGTATCAGTTATATATATTGTAAAAAGTACACAATATATACGCATATCGTACGAGAACCATAGAACTATCTTCACTTCGTTATAATAAACATTGCCCGTATCAAGCGTTTACTAATTACTTAATCATCTCTAACTCTATATCTTTCCACTGTTCGCCAAGGATGTCTATCTGGATTTCCTTACCAGTCTCCTTAAAACCCGCTGCTTTGTAGCAATACAGAGCTCCAGGGTTATTATCAAATGCACCCATAGTAATTCTCTTTGCACCTAAAATATCAAAAGCATATTTTTCGGCTAGAAGAATCATTTTCTTTCCTATACCCTTACCACGAATACTATCATCGACAATAACAAATCCAAAACGAAGTGTATTCTCTCCTACGTATCTTATAATCATACTTCCTACTGCCTTGCCATCCATCACTGCAGTTAATGGATAGAAGTTATCAGGTTCTTCGCAGTCCCCATTGCAGTCAATGTATTTGTAGTTAATATCCTTTGCTGTTACAGGATATGCTCCAAACCTGTCAGAGCTCCACATTCTAAGGGTTTTCTCGTCCTTTATCCAGCTTGCAATTGCCTCGGCATCTATTGTCTTGTATGGTCGTAAAATCATATCTTCACTATTATTTAATGACTTTTCCATAATCTCATAAACCTGAATAACGCCACCTTCACAATCCCATGTACCATGCTCTATTGTCTTATATCCCAGTTTTTCATATAATCTGCAAGCCGGAAGAGAAGCGTCTATGCTGGCCTTCGCAAATGATTGTGCAATCCTCTCCTCAAGCTCACTCATAATAAATGAACCATATCCTTTTTGCTGATACTCAAGTAATACTTGGGATAAATCTCTCGTACAGTCTTCTGAACAATATTAAAAATCTCCTTTGCGTCATCTTTACTTGCTAATATTAATCTTGGCATATATACCACTCCTTTCTTAAATCACTTAATTATTGTACTAAAAGAAAAAACACCATCATTCGACATTCAACTCGACTGATGGTGCGTCAAAATAATTGTTTTAGATATTACTCTGCAATATTCATATTTTCAACAATGAAATTTTCAATAGCGTCAGATGTCTGTTCTAGCTGACTTTCCATATCAATTGATGGGGTACCATCTCCATCCTGTGGGCCATAGCTACCAAAATATGCATGACATCCACCATCTATAACTACTTCCTGGTAGTCTTTTCCAAGATTACTTCTGTATTTTTCATAGCTCTCTGTACTAAGCACCTGGTCCTCTGTTCCATATATACTAATTACGTCCAGCTCTAGCTCTGACAAATCCTTCATGGAATACGCTGCAAGGAGAATAATTCCTTCATATTCCTTATCATGATCAGCTACAAAGTCTGCTGCCATAGCTCCGCCTAGTGAGTGGCCTGCTATATACCAGCTATCTATCTCGGGATACGCCTTTATTACATCACTGGCTGCATCTTGATTTAAGATAGCAAGATTACATGGCATCTTTACTATTACAACCGCAATATCATTCTCGGAAAGAGCCAATGCAAGTGGTGCATATGCTTCATACTGCACCTTAGCTCCCGGGTAAAATACAATTCCTGCCACAGGATTCTCAGGCATATATATTAATGCCTCACTAACATCACCAAATGATTCCTTCTCTATGATTATATTATCTGAAACAGTCTGCAATGCCTCCATGGCTTTCACATCCGCATGATAATAATCATTAACATATAGAACAGTTCCTGCCACCATAAGTAATAGAGTTACTACAAAAACCACCAGAATCCATTTAATAATTGTAGTTCTTCTTTTTGATTTCATTGTTGAATGTTTAGTTGATTGCATTATTTATTCTCTTCGCTATTTCTATTTTCTTTTATATGTCTTAGAGTAAGCCAATACCATAACAACCAAGCTTACTAATAAAGCAACGATCACATATATATACATACCTGGCTTACTAAATTCATTACCCATTATAGCAGATTTAAAATTGAAACTAGCTTTAATACTATTAACAAATGCTCCGTTATCTACTCCGCCTATGCAATCATTAATCTTACTCAAGATACCTGATAAGAGATTGTTTCGCAGTAGTACCGTTATCTGTGTAGCTGGAAAAAAATTACAGATTGTCTGAACATTTTCTGAGAACTGCGATAATGGTATATATGCACCAATCACAAATCCTGATGCTGCTGAAAGCATTCCAAAGAATGCGCTACTAGCTGATGAGGATTTAAAGAACATTGATATTATCAAAAATATTGCTGTAGAGGATACACTTCCTAATAAAATGATTCCATAGGTTTCTGCAATATCTAATACCGACATATTCATATCACTTTTACTACCAAGAATTACAAGGCCAATTGTCAGAATTAATGATGTAACTATGAATGCAGAAATGACTGCTGATACAAAGTATGAGAAGATTATCTGCCATCTTCTAATAGGTGTTGCTAAAATATCATAATCAATCTTGTTCTCTTTGTCCTTAACTACTATGGACAAGCAGCTATAAGGAACTGTAATAAGAGCTGAACCAAGGATACCAACTAATAGAATGGCACTCACAAGAGTATTCACATCCTCGCTTTTTATAAAAGCTTCAAGTCCAGTCATACTGCTCTCAATGGAATCGACAAATGTACCTTTCAGAAAGATAAGATATAACACGAATACGATAATAGATGTTAGAAGTGAAAAAATCACTGCTGGAATATCTTTAAAATATAATAATAGATTTCTTTTTGTAAGTCCGATAAAGCCTGTCATCTCTTATAACTCCTTTCCTGTAAGGTTTAAAAATACATCGTCCATAGAACCCTTAATAATCTCATAATCAGATATCACATCTCTATGTTCATACAAAAAACCGGTTATACTTCCATCAAAGCTTATATTGTAATGATCCGCATCATAAGTATATGAATAGTTTTTAAGTAATTCTGCGGCTTCTTCGCTTTCAGATACATACCATATTAGCTTTGAACTTGTATATTTTGTTTTTAGTTCTGCTGGCGAGCCCTGGCTAATAATTTTGCCTTTATCTAATATGACTACACGATCTGCATCCCTTGTTTCTTCCATGTAATGTGTGGTCAGGAATATTGTCATTCCTTTATCTTTTCTTAAATGATTAATATAGTCCCAAACAATTTTTCTCGACTTTGGATCCAGTCCTGTTGTAGGCTCATCTAAAAATAGAATCTTAGGTCTATGTATAAGAGCTCTCATGATATCTACTCTTCTTCTCTGACCACCTGACAGCTTCTCATACTTTCTATTCCATATATCATCCATCTCAAAGTGGTCACCAAAGCTTTTTAATCTCTCTGATAATTCCTTTTTGCTAAGTCCGTAATAAGAACCACGAAGATACAGATTCTCTTTTACAGTAAGCTTTTGGTCAAGAACTGAGTTTTGAAAAACTATTCCTATATTCTCACGAATAGCATCATCATCCTTACCAAGGGTATATCCGCATATCGTGGCATTACCATCTGTCTTCTCAAGTATGGTGCAAAGCATATTAATGGTAGTCGACTTACCAGCTCCATTTTCTCCAAGGAAGGCAAAAAGCTCACCTTCATTTACACTAAAAGAAATATCATCGACAGCAAGATGTTCCTTATATGCCTTTTTTAAATGTTCAACCTTTACTACTTCCATACTGGGCCTCTTTCTAAATATTTTTTTATATTATTGTTATTTCCTTTTGAGCTAAAGCTTTTATCTTGATAAATCAACCATACATTTTCGGTGCAATAAAAAAAAGAGCAGCTCTACCAAGTTGCAAAAACTGGTTACTAAGTTGCTCTTTTTAAACTTATTATATTTTTATACTTGTTATTTTTTCTTTTTAATCTTCGTCTCTAATACTATCTAGTGCGTTATTGATTTTCTTTTCATCAACTAATCCAATCCACATAGAAGCGATCCATACAAAAATGTACACGCCAACATATTCTATGGCCACAAATAATGCACCGTCGATATGATGATACCACTGAAATACATATCCCAGTCCCATTACGACTCCAAAAAGAAACAAGAAATGAAGTACAATGCCAAGCCTATTCATGCTCCTTGGAAGCTCCTTCGCCCAGTCTAAAATAAGAGATGGTAATGCACAAAGGACACCCGCTAACAAAATGGATACAGGATGATACCAAGAAAGCGTAACTGAATCACCTATTATCCGATAATACAAACATTCAATACTTAGCCCTACTAAAATACCAAAAGAAATCATCATTGCTTGCTGAAATAGCCATTTAACTTTTCCCATTATAGATCAAGCCTCCTTTTGATTTCTTTCACATAGCTCCTGGAAATAATAATCTGCTCATCATTAAGTAGCGTTGTCTCAAGTCTTCCACCAATATCTGACTTAACAGATTTTATCTTCCGCAGATTCACTATCATTGCCTTGGAGCATCTGACAAAATACCCGCCAAGAAGCTCCTCTAATTCATACAATCTGTGCTTAGTTTCATAGCACTGATCCTTTGTATAAATAAAGGTTCTTTTATCTACTGACTCCACATAATAAATGCCTGATGGCTTGCAAAGATACGTTTTGCCATCACTAGTAACTGGTATTCCTCCAGAATTGCCCTCGAGAAGTTCTATGGCACTCACAACGTCGGCAGTCTTTTTACTAGCGTATATTATTGCTTTTTCTTTATCAGCTGAATCCACCTGATTATATTCGACAATCATTGCATTATACTATTCTTTCTGCTTGATAATTTACTCCATCTTAGCATTTCTTAGTGTGCAATACAAATATCCGGCTTCTTCATACGTATCAAAAACACCTGTCACTGTTATCTCATCATTAACTGCAGGATAATCATCTGGATAAGTATAGCTACCAGCAAGCTCAAACTCTATTCCCTGAGCACAACAAGCTGTTGCATCTTGTATGATACAGGTATAATAAATATTCCCTGTCGTACTATCCTGGAATACAGAAAATGCCCCTCTCATTCTAACTGTCTTACCAAGATATTCATTAGGAAGATACATCATATTATAAACTTCTGAATAGACCATCGTACTGCTTAGTCTTGTCAAATCAACATCTATGCCATCCTCTTCGTTGTAAGCATCCTGATTAATCTCGAATTCAAAAGTATTATCCTCATATGTATCACTACCACTAATATCATTAATATAAGTATCATCTGCACCATTATCACTAATAAGAACACCATCACCTATTGTATTGCCATTCTCATTGGTATTATTGCTACCCATGTTATCTGGATTATTTTCAGCATTGGCAGCCTGTATTTGTTGCTGTATAACCTGATCCACTTTGGAATTATTACTGCCACATGCTGTTAAAAGAAAGACCACGGATGACATTACAACGATTTTCATTAACCCTTGTTTTACAAGATTCTTTTTCATGCTTTTAATCCTCCCTTTAATCCACCAATGATGACACAGATAAAAAATGCAGCTATATCAACTACCACTATGGTAGAACCAACAGGTGTACCTGCAAGTATCGATATTATCATTCCGCTAAATGCACATACTACCGAAATAACTGCCGAGCAGACAGTCACGCTCTTAAAACTATAGAAAAGGCGCATCGCAGAAAGCGCTGGAAATATTATTAGGGCTGATATAAGCAGTGATCCAACCAAATTCATGGCAAGAACAATAATAACTGCTATTATTACAGCTATTATGAGGTTATAAAGGTCAACTTTCGTTCCAACTGACCTTGCAAAGTTTTCATCAAATGTTACATCAAATATTTTATTGTAAAAGAATATGAAGAATAAAACTACGAGTATTGATAATGCTGCACATAACCACACCTCATATTCTCTCAGTGTCAATATGGATGTTGAACCAAATAAAGTAGAGCACACATCTCCTGATAAATTGGACGAAGTAGAAAAAAGATTCATTAGTAAATATCCTACCGCTAGAGCACCAACCGATATCATAGCTATAGCAGCATCGCCCTTTATCTTGGTATTCTGCCCCGTCTTTAACAGTAATACTGCGCTGATGACCGTGATAGGAAGAACAACTAACGTATCATTGGTCACTCCAAGTATTCCAGATATAGCCATGGCACCAAATGCAACATGCGACAGACCATCACCTATAAAAGAAAATCTTTTAAGTACAAGCGTAACTCCTAAAAGAGATGAGCACAGCGCAATCAGTACCCCGACAATCAGAGCGTATCTCACAAAAGGAAATTGCATATATTCTACTAACTTTGCCATCACTTTTTGCCCTCCTCACCTTGCAACAATAAAAATCTTCTTCCAGCATCACTCTTAAGATATTCTTCTTTACTTCCAAAAAATGAATTAGTATCGACATGAAGCACATGACTCGCATATTTAACGGCCACAGATATATCATGTGAAATCATTATAATAGTCACGCCTTCTTTATTAAGCTGCTCTATCAATTCATACAGCTCTGCCATTGCCTTTGGATCTAGTCCAGCCACAGGCTCATCTAAAAGAAGTAACTTTCTTGTCGCGCAAAGTGCTCTTGCCAGTAAGACCCTCTGTTGCTGTCCACCAGATAATTCTCTGTAACAACGCTTAGAAAGATGAGTGATATTCATCTTCTCCATATTTTCTTTTGCAAGTTCTTTTTCCGCTTTCGAATAAAAAGATTTTAATCCTATACGTCCCTGACATCCGGAGAGAACTATTTCTTCCACAGAGGCAGGAAAATCCTTCTGCACAATGGTCTGCTGTGGAAGATAGCCTATTTCATTCTTTGTTAACTCCTCGCCAAAGACAATCTCTCCCTTTATAGGCGAGATAAGCCCCAGCAGAGTTTTCATGAGCGTGGACTTACCTGCACCGTTCTCTCCAACAATGCATAAATAGTCTCCTTTATTAATCTCAAAGGAAATGCCTTTTACTATTTCTCGCCCATCATAGCCAAGTACTAGCTCCTTAGCAGTTAAAATTGACATACACGCTCACCTCTTTTTATATATTCTCTATCACTTCGTTTTCTGGTGCTTCAATTCTTTCAAATGATTGAACCTTCAAAATTGGATACCACAAATTATA
>JAZRXF010000021.1:0-34875 GCA_045600085.1 Lachnospiraceae bacterium | reverse complement strand
CAGCGAAGGATACACCGTATTCTTTGTTGGTATTATTTATATTATCACTATATCCAGGTCTTGGATCCTCGGATAGGAGAGCGACAAGGGTGTCATATTTTTCACTTCCGATAGAATCAAGTGTCAGGTTCCGAAGTTCATCGTTAGCAAATGTTACTTCAAGCTCATAGCCAGAGATGTTACCTGCGAAGCCTGACTTGGCATCAGGATGACTATCTGTATATGGAAGATAAGGCTTAATGTCGATGATAGGAGTTTCATTAACCATATCGGCGCCCTTCACATGAAGTACAGGGCCATACTTTTCTGTATATTCTATGGATTCTAATTTAACAGAAGATAATCCAATGTTATTGGGACGAAATGGTGACCTGGTTGCGAAAACGCCCATAGGTGTATTGCCGCCAAGCTTTGGTGGCTTAACAGTGGCGTTGAACTTTCCATCCTCTCGAATAGCCTGGTGGAACTGGAACAGTATCCATATATATTCGTAATCGGACAGTCCGTTAAATGCACTAGGGTGTCTGTACTCGGGCTCGAATATTACGGCCCCCTCAAGTTTTTCTACAATATTGCTTTGTCTTGGGATTCCAAACTTTTCTGGAAAATCTGTATATATATGTCCTATTATGTCCATGATAGGCCTCATTTCTAGTGTTTATTTGTGCAATATCCTAATTATAACAAAAAATAAAAATTTTACTTTTCTTTATTTTATAAGAAAAATTCACAATATTTGGGGTTTACATAGTATGTTTACCCAAAGTTATCCCTTGAATTAACGTGTTTTAAACTCCCGAAAAGCCTGTAAAATAGCCATATCTTGTGTTTTGCGTTAAAAAAAACGCTATGTTATAATGCCTTTACTTTAAAATAGGCTACTTAGGGAGTGTTGTAATGGACAATTCTTTAATGACATTTGATCAGAACAATACAATTGAAAATATAAACGAAGGTGCATTAAATAAAAAAAGATTTTCAAAGACATCCATTGGTCTTGGAATACTGACAGTATTAGTTTGTATCATATGTGTAATGCTTTTTTCCAAGATTAATAGTCTTGAGTCAGACCTTTCTCAGTTAAAGATGGATATGTTTGGCACTCATGATGAGGCAGCACTTGGTTATGGGAGTCCAGTTCTTAATACAGAGAGAAATACAATAACAAGCGCAGGCATGGAGAAAGTATCTTTCTATGAAATGGCTAAAGATACTAATATTAATTTTAATGATTCAAATGAGGTTGTAGCAGCTGATCCTTACGAAGGCAAGATAAAGGTATGTTTTACATTCGATGATGGACCATCGGCTAATACAGATAATATTCTTAATGTTCTTGATGACTATGGTGTTAAGGCCACTTTCTTTGTAAATGGTAAGGAAGGTTACGATGAACAGTACAAGAGAATAGTTGATGAGGGGCATGCCATAGGTATGCATTCATATACCCATGATTATCGAGATGTATATGGTTCTCTTGATATGTTTGCAGAAGATCTTTATGATATTCAGCACCTTATTAAAGAAAAGACAGGCGTTGAATCTCTTATATATCGTTTCCCAGGTGGAAGTAGTAATACTGTAAGTGGTACCCCTATGGAGAAATGCATCGAGTATCTTGATGCCAAGGGAATAGAGTATTATGATTGGAATGTGGCTTCATGTGATGCTGTGGTAGGTGGACTTTCTACAGCTCAGATAGTAAGTAATGTTATGACACCAATTTCAGCTGGTGGTTCAGATACATATATTATTTTGTTCCATGATGCACAGGACAAGAATACTACAGTAGAAGCACTTCCAATTATTATTGAGAGACTTGCTGCAATGGACAATGTTGCAATCGTTCCTATCGATGAATATGTTACTCCAGTTCAGCATGTTGTTATTCAAAACTAATATTATAAAAGGGTTAATAAAATGGGTTTCTTTCAAAATTTAAAGGATGATCTTACATCCACAATTGATGATATAGCAATTAAGGAAGAGCAGGGGGCTGCACCATCCGATACACAATCACTTCTTGATATACTTAAATCTGACGAATTTACCTCAGCCATAGAAGCGGTAGATGATGCTTCATCAGATGCTGAAAGTGATGATTTGTCATCAAGTGATATTGAGCAGGAGTTAATCGATATTGACAGTGAGGAAGCTTCCATTGATATAGGAGCAGAAGATATAAAAGCTATAGATGAAGCTATAGATGAAGCTATAGATAAAAATTTAGTAGATGATGAAGTGGTAGCTGGGAAAGCGGACGACTTTGAAGAAACGGTAGCTGCAGAAGTAGAAGAAACAGAAGAAATAGATAATATAGAAGAGAAAATAGAAGAAGTTGAATCAGAAGAGAGCTTAGATGTATTGGCTGAGGTATCTCTTGATGACACATTAGGAGATATTATGAGTAGCGCAGAGGAAGCTACCAAGGAAAGCTCGGTGCGTGATGCGCTTAATAGCCTCCGAAATGCAAGCCTTCGCTATGAGCAACAGTTAAAGAACCAGGAGACAGAAGAAATGTCAAACGAAGACGAAGCAGTTAGTTTTGATCAGATAGATGGAATGTTTTTGCTTGCTGATTCTGATCCAGTATCAGAAGATCAGATAGAGGAAGTTTCCTCTGTTTCTGAAACAGAAGAAGTTTTAGAAATTGAAGAAGCTTCTGAAACAGAAGAAGTGTCAGAGAATAATACAGCAGTAGATGAGGCCGAAGAGGTGGCTTACTCGCCAGTTATAGATGAGCCATACAAGGGCGTATCAGAAGAGGTTGCAGTTATTGCGACAGGTATGGTTATAAATGGTGATGTATCATCCGATGGCAATATGGAGCTTCTCGGTACTATCAATGGTAATATTAGTATTGCTGGTAAACTCAGCGTATCAGGTAAGGTGAGTGGCAATATCAAAGCCAATGATATATTTGTGGATGGAGCAGAGCTTGAAGGTAATATTGAGACGGCTGAAAGTGCTAAGATTGGCAATGGCTCAGTTATTATTGGCAATATTAAGTCTGCAGCAGCCATAGTTGCAGGTGCAGTTAAAGGTGATATAGATGTCAAGGGTCCTGTTATTCTTGACTCATCAGCTATTATTATGGGCAATATCAAGTCTATGTCGGTGCAGATTAATAACGGCGCTGTTGTAGAGGGTATGTGCTCACAATGCTATGCTGAGGTTAATCCAACAGATTTCTTTAAGGAATTTGAAAAGTAATTTCATAAAAATGGTAATTTTGTAGTATAATATACAGGATAATTATTTTTTTATGAGGTTATTACAATGAAGAGGATTTTACTTAAGCTTAGTGGCGAAGCATTATCTAATGAAGGCAAAAGATATGATGATTTTATCATCAATGGTATTGCTGAGCAGGTGAAGCGTCTTGTTATGGGCGGTTTTCAGGTTGGTATCGTTATTGGTGGCGGCAACTACTGGAGAGGTAGAAGCAGCGAGAATATCGATAGAACAAAGGCAGATCAGATAGGTATGCTTGCTACAGTTATGAATTGTATATACGTATCAGAAATGTTCAGATCATGTGGCATTGAAACTGAGATTCTTACTCCGTTCCAATGCTCAACATTCACTACACTTTTTTCTAAGGATTTCGCAGTTAAGAGTCTTAATGAAGGTAAGGTTGTATTTTTCGCAGGTGGTACAGGCCATCCTTATTTTTCAACCGATACAGGAGTATTACTTAGAGCTATCGAGGTAGATGCTGATGGTATTTATTTGGCCAAGGCAATTGACGGAGTATATGATAGCGATCCTAAGAAGAATCCTGATGCCAAGAAGTACGATGAAGTATCAATTGATGAGGTTATAGCTAAGAACCTTCAGGTTGTTGATATGACAGCTTCTATTTTAGCAAGAGACAACAAGATGCCTATGTGGGTATTTGATCTTACAGAAGAGAATAGTATTATCAATGCTGTATCAGGTACTTTTAACGGAACCAAGGTTACAGTATAATAAATTAGGACTATTTATTAGAATTAATTATTAATATATAGAAAGAGGACCAATATGGACGAAAGAGTAAAAGCAATTGATGAAAAGATGACCAAGGCTTACGACTACTTAGTTTCTGATCTTTCAACAATCAGAGCTGGTAGAGCTAATCCTCATGTATTAGATAAGGTTAGAGTAGACTATTATGGAACACCAACACCTATCCAGCAGGTTGGTAACATATCAGTTCCAGAACCAAGAATGCTTCAGATAGCACCTTGGGATAAGTCACTTATTAAGGATATCGAGAAGGCTATTATGTGTTCCGATGTTGGTATTACACCTTCCAATGATGGTGTGGTTGTTAGACTCGTATTCCCAGAACTTACAGAAGAGCGTCGTAAAGAGCTCGTTAAGGATGTTAAGAAGAAGGGTGAAGAGGGTAAGGTTGTTATCAGAAATCTTCGTAGAGATGGTAACGATGCTTTCAAGAAGCTTGCTAAAGAAGATGTGTCAGAGGATGTTATTAAGGACCTCGAGGACTCACTTCAGAAGATTACTGATAAGTATATGAAAGATATTGATAAGCTTATCGAAGAAAAGAGTCAGGAAATTCTTAAGGTTTAATTAATATAAAAGGACAGGTGCAATTCCTGCCCTTTTTGTATAGTTATGCTAGATTCGTTTTAAGGAGAATAGAAGTGAATATTCCTAAGCATATAGCTGTTATTCTTGATGGAAATGGCAGATGGGCCAAGGCAAAGGGCCTGCCACGTAACATGGGACATGTTGAAGGTGCCAAGACCGTTGAGAAGATGTGTGAGATAATGTGGAACAAAGGCGTTGAGTATTTTACTGTATATGCTTTTTCTACTGAAAACTGGAACAGACCTTCGGAAGAAGTGGCATTGCTCATGAAGCTTCTTCGTGAGTATATGATAGGCTGTATTAAAAGATCTATGAAGAACAATATGAAGGTTCGTATCATAGGCGATAAGACAAGACTTGATGCTGATATCCAAAAATCCATTGCTGAATTAGAAGAGGCTACTAAGGATAATACAGGTCTTAAGTTTACTATAGCCATTAATTATGGTAGCCGTGACGAGATACGTCGTGCTGTGGCTGATATTGCAGGTAAGGTCTCAGAAGGGATTATAGCTCCCTCTGATATTACTGAGCAGGTAATAGCTAATCATTTAGATACAGCTGGATATCCTGATCCAGATCTGCTTATTCGAACTAGTGGTGAGCAGAGAGTATCCAACTATTTGTTATGGCAAATAGCATATAGTGAGTTTTATTTTGCTGATGTTTGCTGGCCTGATTTTAATGAGGCAGAACTTGATAAGGCACTTGAAGCTTACAATAACAGAGATAGAAAGTTTGGAGGATTAAAGGTTGGTAACTAGAGTAATTAGCGGAATAGTAGTGGCGGTACTCGCATTTTTATTCTGCTTTTTTGGCGCTCCAATTACTAATATAGGTTTCGGAATAATAGCTCTTATAGGTTATTTGGAGGTTACAAAGGCTCACGGTATTCGTGACCAGAATAATAAAATAACAGGACTTGAAATAGTTGGACTTGTATTTACTGTTGGTTTGTATGTTATGTCTATTTTCTTTAGACCATCAACCAATCAGCTGGTTCAGTTCATGCTATTTGCTTTTATAGGTATGATGGTGCTGTTTGTTTGTAAGTTCCCTGAGTATCATATTAAACAGGTTCAGTCAGCATTTTTTGCATATGCATACTGTCCAGTGCTTCTTTACTTTATGATATTGATTCGTATTACAGGAGTGGAGAATCTTGGATTTTCAGATATTCAGCTTATCCCTTCTTTTTCAATGGGCTTTGCATATATCTGGATGGTATTTGCTATTGCATGGGGAACTGATACCTGTGCTTATTTTGCAGGAGTTACACTAGGTAAGCATAAGCTTTATCCAGTACTAAGTCCTAAGAAAACATTTGAGGGCTGTTTGGGTGGTGTGATTGGTGCAGGATTATTCTCAATATTATTTATGTTTATATTTAGAAATCATATTGAGTTTAGTACTGGTGGACGAGTAGTATTTGTTATATTTACTATGCTTGGAAGTGTGCTTAGCCAGGTTGGTGACCTTGCTGCCTCAGGTATAAAGCGTAATTATGGAATTAAGGATTATGGTAATTTGATTCCAGGACATGGCGGCGTTATGGATAGAGTGGATTCGCTTGTTATTATTGCACTTTATGTATATGCATTTATGAGTCAGCCATTTATAAGCCTTAATTTTTAAATTTAGGAGTTAGATGTGAATAAGAGATTAATAATACTTGGTTCTACAGGTTCCATTGGAACTCAGGCTCTGGAGGTTGCCAGAGATAACAAGGATATCGAGATAGTTGGTCTTGCAGCCAATAGCAGCGTGGATATGGTTGAAAAGCAGGTTCGAGAATTCAAACCAAAGTACGTCGCTATGTATGATGAGGCTGCAGCAGCTTTATTAAAAGAAAAATTAGTAGACCTTCCAGTCGCTGTATATAGCGGCATGGATGGTCTTTTAGAGTTAAGCCATAAAGAGGATTATGATATCCTTCTTACTGCGATAGTTGGAATGATAGGTATCAGACCAACTATAGAAGCCATTAATAGCGGCAAGGATATTGCACTTGCCAATAAGGAAACATTGGTTACAGCAGGGCATATTATTATGCCATTAGCCAAGGAAAAGGGTGTAAAGATACTTCCAGTTGATTCGGAGCATAGCGCTATATTCCAGTCTCTGCAGGGTAACCCTAAAAAGATTAAAAGAATATTATTAACAGCGTCAGGTGGTCCATTTAGAGGAAGAAGCCGTGATGAAATGAAAGAGGTAACTGTTGCTGATGCTCTTAAACATCCTAACTGGTCAATGGGGCGTAAGATTACTATTGATTCAGCCACCATGGTTAATAAGGGCCTTGAGGTTATGGAAGCTAAGTGGCTTTTTGATGTGGATTATGATCAGATACAGGTTGTAGTTCATCCAGAAAGTATACTTCATAGTGCAGTAGAGTATGTGGATGGTGCTGTAATGGGACAGATGGGTGTACCGGATATGAAGCTCCCTATTCAGTATGCACTTTATTATCCTGACAGGATGCCAATGCATGGCAATGAACTGGATTTATTCAAGGTTGGAACCATGAATTTTATGGCTCCTGATATGGAAACATTTTATGGCCTGAAGTTAGCTATCAAAGCTGGTAAGCGTGGAGGCTCACTTCCAACAGTTTACAATGCAGCTAATGAGAGAGCAGTTGCGCTATTCCTTGATAATAAGATTAAGTTCCTCGAGATAGCTGAGCTTATAGAAAAGTGTATGGACAATCACAAAGTGATTGACAATCCTAGTCTCGATGAGATTCTTTGTGCAGAACAGGAAACCTATGATTATATTGATTCATTACTAGTTTAATGGGTGGATTTGGTAGTTTATGATTTGGAGTATTTTAAGTTTTATAATTATATTCTTTTTGGTAGTTGTATCCCATGAGTTTGGTCATTTTCTTGTTGGCCGACTTAATGGAATCGGTGTTGAGGAGTTCACAGTAGGCCTTGGACCAGTTATTTTCCGGAAAAAGGGTAAGCACTGTCAGTATACAATAAGATTGTTCCCGATTGGTGGTGCATGTATCTTCGAGGGGATGGGCGCAAGTGAACGTGAAATACAGGTCGAAGGCGTGGAACTAGCCGATGAAGACCTGGTAGCCGATGAAGGTCTGGTACTTAATGATGACGAATTGGATCAGAAGGATCGGAATTATCGTGCTATTCCTTTTAATGAAGCACCTGTTTTTGCACGTATAGCCACAGTATTTGCAGGACCATTGTTCAATGTGATTTTGGCTTTTCTCTGCTCAATTGTTCTTTGCTGGTATTGCGGTAGTGATGCACCTGTATTGGCAGGAGTTATGGAAGGCTATCCAGCTGAAAGTGCAGGTATTCAAAAAGGCGATATTATTACTAGAATTAACACCCAGCATATTTATGTATGGCGTGAGATTTCTGTGGTATCCCTTCTTAATTATGGTAAAACCATAGAGGTAGAGTATGAGCGCGATGGTGAGAGATATGTTACTAGCATCACTCCTAAGTATGATGAGGAAACAGATCGTTACTATATAGGATTTCAGGGCGGCGGAACAATAGTTGATTGCCAGAATATATCAGTATTTAAATATGCACTCATAGAAGTGCGATACTGGCTTATAACGACGTACCGAAGTCTGTTATATATGTTCTCTGGTCATGCGAGTATGGATGATGTGGCTGGACCAGTTGGTATGGCAGATATGATAGATGAAACAATAGAAGAAACCAGTCAGTATGGTTTGTTTATTGTTATTCTGAATTTGATTAATATAGTAGTATTACTCAGTGTTAATCTTGGTGTTCTTAATTTATTGCCATTTCCAGCACTTGACGGTGGACGACTATTGTTGTTAATTGTGGAAGTGATAATAGGCAGAAAGATATCAGAAGAAAAAGAAGGCCTGTTCCACATGATTGGATTCATGATTCTTATGGCCTTTATGGTTGTGGTTCTTTTTAATGATATTATGAGAGTTTTTGGAGGCTGATATGTTTGATAGAAGTCAGACTAAGGTTGTTAATATAGGTGGAGTTCTAATTGGTGGAGGCAATCCAATTGCCATTCAGTCAATGTGTAATACACCCACAGAAAATGTAGAGGCAACTGTTGCTCAGATACTAAAACTTGAGGAAGCTGGCTGTCAGATTATCCGTTGTACAGCTCCTTCGTTAGAGGCTTGCAAGGCTATTGGCGAAATCAAGAAGAGAATTCACATACCTCTTGTTGCTGATATTCATTTTGATTACAAGATGGCCATAGCTGCCATGGAAAATGGCGCGGATAAGATACGAATCAATCCGGGTAATATAGGCGGTCGTGAAAAGCTTGAGGCAGTTGTTGCAGTTGCCAAGGAGCGCAATATTCCGATTAGAGTTGGAGTAAATAGTGGTTCGTTAGAGAAAGAACTTGTCGCAAAGTATAATGGTGTCACGGCTAGGGGTATCGTAGAAAGTGCATTAGACAAGGTTCATATGATAGAAGAAGCTGGCTATGACAATATGGTAGTCAGCATCAAGTCCAGCGATGTAATGATGTGTGTTGAAGCTCACCGACTTGTTAGCGAAGAGATTAATTATCCACTTCATGTTGGTATTACTGAGGCTGGTACACTTATTTCAGGTAATATTAAATCTTCTATAGGACTTGGATTAATATTAAGTCAGGGTATAGGTGACACTATCAGAGTAAGTCTTACAGGTGACCCGGTAGAAGAGATTAAGTCAGCCAAGCTAATACTTCGTACGTTAGGCCTTAGAAAGGGCGGGATAGAAGTTGTTAGCTGCCCTACCTGTGGCAGAACTAAGATAGATCTCATAGGACTGGCTAATCAGGTTGAAACACTCGTGTCAGGATACGATCTTGATATTAAGGTTGCAGTTATGGGCTGTGCAGTTAACGGGCCTGGTGAAGCCAAGGAAGCGGATCTTGGCATAGCTGGTGGTATAGGAGAGGGACTTCTCATTAAAAAGGGCGAGATAGTTAAGAAAGTGCCAGAGAGTCAGCTTCTTAGTGTGCTAAAAGAAGAACTTGATAATTGGGGTAAGTAATGATGGACAAGACTTTCAGTGAAGTATTTGGAAGTCTGGGACTCAAGAATGATACATTAAAAATGTTTGGTGATATCATCATAAGTCGTGTTGTTTTGGCCAATGGTCGTAGGCTTATGAAGGTATATATTATGTATGACAGGCTCATTCCTAAGAGAGATATTATTTCCTTAGAGAATGAGCTTCTTACTAAACTGAGGATGCAGGGTATCACCAAGGTTAGTATTCTTGAGAGGTATAATCTTCCAGACAATTATACATTTAAAATATGGTTTGACCGCTATCTTGAGAGTATAGGTGTGGAGTTATCAGAATTTGATAATATTCTGTATAGCATGTATAAGGACAGTGACTTTACAGGGCAGGAAGACGGTACGATTAATATTGTTATTCCTGACAATATTATTTTCAAGAAGCGTGAAATAGATTTTTGTGATTATATTAGCACCATAGCCCATGATCGTTTTGGCTATGATGTTCGTATTGTAACTGAATATAAAGAGGCAAAGGAAAGTAAATATAGAAAAGAGCAGGAGCATAAATCCGAGCTCTTTATTAGAGCGCTTTCAGGAAAAGATACAAATGAAGATGATAATACAAAACCTAACACTATCATTACTGACGACGGTGTCATAATTGACGCCGAAACAGGTGAGGTATTATCTGGGCCAGCAGCGTCAGATAGCGGCGCAATAGAAAAGACTGATGTTGTTGGCGCTCCAGGAGCTTCTGAAGTGGCCAAGACATCTAATGAATCCAAGGCAGATAATACAGCAGCCAAGACTTCCGATAAGAGTGCGGAAAAGAATTCAGAAAAGAATTCAGGAAAAGAGTCTTCATCTAAGAAAGCTGCTTCATCAGATAATCCATATGAAGGAAAGTACCGTAAGGCTGGCAAGGGCTATAGTGGCAACAAGGTCAAGGGTGGCGGCGATGGCTTTGCAGGCAAGATGGTAAAGAGTGACAATGAGGACGTCCTATACAACAAGGATTTTGAGGGAACTCATGTAGATTTGTGTGATGTTCAGGAAGAGATGACTGAGCCTATTATCATCCGTGGTCAGATTGTTGCTATGGATGAAAAATATATTGAACGTGTTGATAAGTCTATTTTTAAGATAGAGATATCAGACTTTACGGATTCTCTTAAGATTAAGTTCTTTTTATCAACAGAATATCTTGAAGAGCTCAAGGGCAAGCTAAAGGTTGGCGATTTTATCACAGCCATGGGTATTGTTCAGATGGATGTACGATTTGACCATGAACTGGAAATGAGCTCAGTAACGGGTATTAAGAAGTATTCTGACTGGCGTATTAAACGTCAGGACAATGCCATTGAAAAGAGAGTTGAGCTTCACCTTCATACCAAGATGAGTGATTCGGATGGTGTCAGTGAAATATCTGAAGTTATAGCTACTGCAAAAAGGTTTGGCCATAAAGCCGTAGCAATTACTGATCATGGTAATGTACAGGCATTTCCAGTTGCCAATCATTGTGTGAAGCCAGGTGAGGATTTTAAGATTATTTATGGCTGTGAAGGATATCTTGTTAATGATATGCAGGAACCAGCTACTAACGTTAAGGACCAGGATTTTTCAGGGGACTTTGTAGTATTTGATATTGAGACGACAGGTTTTTCGTTTACAGATGACCGAATCATTGAAATAGGTGCAGTTAAGATATCGGGAAGTAAGATAGTTGGACGATTCTCGGAATTTGTTAATCCGCTTATACCTATTCCTCTTAAGATCGAAAAGCTGACCAGCATAGATGATTCAATGGTAGCTGGTGCGGACACCATTGATAAAGTACTTCCAAGATTTCTCGAGTTTTGTGAGGGCAGCGTACTTGTCGCACACAATGCTACCTTTGATATAAGCTTCATAAGAGCTAATTGTGGAAGACTTGGACTTGATTATGATTTCACTCATGTAGATACAATGGGAATATCACGCTTTATTTATAGTGATCAGAAGGCACATTCTCTTGATGCACTATGTAAGCGTATGAAGCTTGTTAATGAACATCATCATAGAGCTGTTGATGACGCTGAGGTTACATCCAAGATATTCCTTAATATGATAACGATGCTTTATGAGCGTGAAATATATAATTTAAAGGATCTTGTGGAGAAAGGTAAGCTTCCTCCAGCAGCGATAGCTCGTTTATACATGTATCACATCATTCTTATTGCTAAAAATGAGGTGGGTCGAAGAAATCTTTATACACTGGTTAGTGAATCCAATGTTAAGTATTTCAATATGCGACCTAAGATACCGAAGTCTCTTATTATGAAGCATCGAGAAGGTCTTATTATAGGAAGTGCCTGTGAACGTGGCGAGTTATATAGTGCCATAGTTGAAGGCAAGGATGATGCAACTATATCAGAGATAGTTGATTTTTATGATTATCTTGAAATTCAGCCGCTTGGTAACAATATGTTCCAGATTGAATCTGATAAATTTGAAAATATCAATTCGGTTGAGGATATCAAGAATGTTAATAGAAAAATAATAGAGCTTGGAAAGGCATATAATAAACCTGTATGTGCAACCTGTGATGCTCATTTTATTGACCCAGAGGATGCGATTTACAGAAGTATCATATTGGCAAGCAAGAAGATGGTGGATGAGGAAGCACCTATGCTTTACTACAGAACCACCGAGGAAATGCTGGCAGAGTTCGAATATCTTGGTTCAGATATGGCGTATGAGGTTGTAATTAAAAATACAAACCTTATAGCTGATATGTGCGAGTGGATTACTCCAGTTCGTCCTGATAAAGCGCCACCTGTCATTGAGGATAGTGATAAGACACTTCGTAAGATATGCTACAACAAGGCTCATGAAATGTATGGTGACCCATTACCTGAGATAGTAGAGCAGCGACTTGAAAGAGAGCTCAATTCTATTATTGGTAATGGCTATGCGGTTATGTATATCATTGCTCAGAAGCTTGTGTGGAAATCCATGGAGGATGGATACCTGGTTGGCTCAAGAGGTTCGGTGGGTTCGAGCTTTGTAGCCACTATGGCGGGTATTACAGAGGTTAATCCATTATCACCTCATTATTATTGTACCAATTGCTTCTACAACGATTTCTATTCTGATGAAGTTAAGAAGTATGCTGGAACAGCAGGATGTGATATGCCTCGTAAGAATTGTCCTAATTGTGGTAAGCCTCTTTTTAAGGATGGATTTGATATACCATTTGAGACATTCCTTGGATTCAAGGGTGATAAGGAGCCTGATATTGACCTTAATTTCAGTAATGAATATCAGTCCAAGGCTCATAAATACACAGAGGTAATATTTGGTGCAGGTCAGACCTTCCGTGCAGGAACTATTTCGGGTGTTGCGGAAGAAACAGCATATGGTTTGGTAAAGCACTATTTCGATGATATAGGCGAGAGTAAGCGTGATGGTGAGATTGCTCGTATCAAAAAAGGTGTAATAGGTGTTAAGAAAACAACAGGTCAGCATCCTGGTGGTATTGTGGTGCTTCCTGTAGGTGAGGACATCAATTCCTTTACACCTCTTCAGGTACCAGCTGATAAGGTTGATGAAACGGATACTGTAACAACTCATTTCGAGTATCATTCATATGACCATAACCTTCTCAAGCTGGATATATTAGGACATCTTGACCCAACTATGATTAGGTGCCTTCAGGATATAACAGGTATTGATCCTCTCGAGATTCCGCTTGATGATCCGCAGGTAATGAGCCTTTTCCAGAATCTCGATGCACTTGATCTTACACCAGACCAGATAAGCGGTGTACCGCTAGGTTGTCTTGGTATTCCGGAGTTTGGAACGGATAATGCTATCAAGATGCTTCTTGATACAAAGCCTACATCGTTCTCGGACCTCGTACGTATATCGGGTCTTTCGCATGGTACTAACGTTTATCAGAACAACGCAGAAATCCTTATCAGGGAAGGTACAGCCACTATTTCTACATGTGTATGTACCAGAGATGATATTATGACATATCTGATAGGTATGGGCGTAGACCCTGCGCTTAGCTTCAATATTATGGAGGCGGTACGTAAGGGTAAGGTTGCGAAGGGTAAAGAGAAGAACTGGCCTGACTGGAAAGAAGAGATGAAGGCGCACAATGTACCTGACTGGTATATATGGTCTTGTGAGCGCATTGAGTACATGTTCCCAAAGGCTCATGCAGCAGCATACGTTATGATGGCATGGCGAGTTGCATATTGTAAGATCAATTATCCATTGGCGTATTACTGTGCATTCTACTCGATACGTGCCAAGTCATTTTCGTATGAAAAGATGTGTATGGGTAGAGCAGTACTAGAACAGGAACTCGATGCACTTCGTAAGATGAAGGAGAAGAAAACAGCCAAGGAAGAAGGCCTTATAAAGGATATGCGTATTGTACAGGAAATGTATGCAAGAGGCTTTACCTTTATGCCGCTTGACCTTTATAGAGCAAAGGCCACGTATTTCCAGGTAATTGATGGACAGATTATGCCTTCATTCACAGCGGTTGATGGTCTTGGAAAGAGTGCGGCCATTATGCTTGAAGAAGCGGCCAAGGATGGACCATTCCTTAGCAAGGATGATATTAAGCAGCGTGCCAAGATAGGTCAGTCAGTTATCGATAAACTGACACAGCTTGGTATCTTAGAAGGTCTCCCTGATACAAATCAGCTTAGTATATTCGACTACATGTGATAGAGGGAAGAATCTAGAGTTTATTTTTTGACACAGCAGACAACTGTCTGCTGTGTTTTTTATATAGTGCGCCTAGCGGCGCACGTCGATATATAATTTTTACATAAAAAATTGTAACGAATGGGTTAGGTCACTTGTTTAACGTATATAGGACGAAAAGTATGGAGTATGTTAAATGAGTAGTGCACTTGGTCTTAAGATAAAAAGAGCAGCCCAACAGGAAATGATAAACCGGAATCGTAGAAAACTTAAACCTAGGCGAAGGATTGATTTATTTCCCTTTTTTAATGGAATAGTGATGACAATAATGTGCTTACTGGTAATCATTCCGGTAGCTATAATGATTATCCAGTCCGTCAACGTGGATTTAAATAAGTCTGTAATAGATTTCATTAGAAAACCTAATATAAGCTGGAAAGCATATAGTATTATTTGGGATAAAAATGGGATAAAAACAGGTTTATATGTCAGTATATGCCGAGTTATTGTTGGAACCATTACGGGCCTTTTTTCGTGCTCACTTCTAGCCTATGTGCTAAGCCGAAAGGAATTCATCTTTCGTAAACAGTTAACATTATTTGTATTAATAGGAGGGCTTATTCAGCCAGGATTAATCCCAGAATTTGCTTTATACAGAAGCATGCATTTGGATAATTCGTTTGCGGTATATATTATCCCAAGAATGGTCAATTATATATATGTATTTATTCTTCGTGAATATATGAAAAATATACCAGAAAGCTATATAGAGTCTGCAAAGCTGGAAGGGTATGGATACTTTGGGATATACAGAAAAATAATATCTCCTATGTGCAGGCCGATATATGCTGCAGTTGCTTTATTCTTAGCTTCATTTCACTGGAATGAATGGTTTGACTCCATGATATATAACAGAATGACAGCGCAGTATACAACATTATCATATGAAGCCATGAAACTCATGGCGGCTGTATATTCTCATAGAGGCGGATGTCAGCCAATGGGGGATTCAATACCAACCATTCCTACGTCAGTAAAAAGAGCCATGCTTATATTGACTATTTTTCCTATGATATTTATTTATCCACTGTTCCAGAGGTATTTTATATACAGTGTTGCACCAGAAGCGGTCAGAATCCGTGAAAATCACGATGATATATATGGTAATACAAGGCCCGAAGTAAAAGAAAATCAGAGTAAACTGTATAAGATAATAAGTAAGATAGCATGCAAGATAATAGGTAGGAAAAAGAAGAGGGCTGTAATCACTATAGGTTGCGTACTATTCATTGCTTTGATTAGTGCGATTGTGATTATAAATACCAAAGCGGAATCAAGCGAGGCTTCATTCTATAATACGGCGAAAAAGGCTGAGGTTAAAGAAATGGGTATTGAGCCTGCCCCAGGCTCGTCATACATAGACTACAATACCATGGAAACAGTGTACAGACTTCGTGCATTTGATGGTACGGATAAAGAGGCAGAGCCAGTGGTTAATTCCTATACAAAGGAACTATTAAATGACGACTTGAAATATAGTATAAATGAGATTAAAGCAGCATTTAGAGGATATGTGAGCTCAAGTAATATATTAGGTGATAGGAGTAAAGATACAGCTTATTATTATCTTGGTTACGATGTGGGGACTAAAACACTAGTGTATGTATTCGAACTTGATGAAGATCTTCGTATTGAATATAAGGCAACCGATGGAAGTATTTATAGGATTATATATGATAGCTCTAAGTACAAGGCGTGGCCAAGGCACTAACTATATACAGGGGTTGTTTGTATATTCTGAAAAAAAGAAGTATAATAGTTATGTCAACATAAATTTATGAGGATATAACAATTGGTAAAATTAAGAAAAAGAACGGCGAGAAGTATTGCTGTTATACTAGTTATGCTTCTTACCATAGCAATGGCGTTAATAGGATGCACGTCTGATAATAGCGCAGAAAAAGAAGGTGCGCAGGATGCTACTTCGGAGAATATAGTTAGCGATAATGCCGCAAGCGATAACGCAGCTATTAGTACTAGCAATAATGATGAGGGTATCATGCAATCTTCTGAGGAGACTCCCGAGTCCATATTACTTGAAGATTTTATGGACACATTATCATCCAATTATAACCATATTAGCTCCATGAGCTGGGGATATGAACCGACTGGAATGAGTGTGGAGGTTGTTAATGGAATAAAGAAGGATGTTTTCTTTGCCAATGGTACACCTATCAAGGTGTTATCAACCAAGACAAATCTTGATAACTACGAATGGGATACTGTTCTGCAGTTTAAGCTTGACAACAATCTTGATCAGCAAAATAAAGGTGCAGGTGCTGTAGTTACATGGCAGGTTGGAGATAAAACCAAGTATGTATTCGTGTCCAATATGGTTGAGATATACGGAGGCTCTTGTAAAGAAGATCTTCATAGTCCTGTAAATATTGTTGTAGACGGTGAGACTAATTGGAATGCATATCCCAACATATCATTTATATATGGTGGATGTCTTGAGGGTGATCTTGTAGGTGATGTTAATATTAAGATTAACCAGGCAAGACCTATGTTTGTCGTTGGTGGCGGTCATAATGGCTCAGTTTTTGGCAATATATCTGTAGCCTACGATAAGAATAGCTGGTCCATGGATGTTATAGGTGGAGGTTATGCCGAAGCTACCGACCAGGACAGAATAGCATTAACATATGGTTCGGTTAGCATTTCAATGAATACTGCAGAGTCAAGCTCTGAGTCCAATTCGCTAATTGGTGGTGGTTATGCCATAACAAGTGGCGAATATACTGCGATATCTGATGTTTTTGGTGATGTTGATATTAACATTAACGGACAGTCATTCAAGGAAGTATGTGGTGGAGGGCTTGCGATAAGACTTGAGGAAGGCGCCGAGCTTCCAGTAAGTAATGTATTTGGCAATACCAATATTAATATAACCAATTCCAAGATTGTTAAGGATGGGCTGCTTAGTGAGAGTGGACTTGATAAGGATGGACTGGCCCTTGTTTTTGGAGATAGAAGCGTTACAAAGGACCGTTTGGTGGTTGATTATAAAGCTCAGGGTATAGTGGATCATTATTATACATTAAAGAGTGATGCGTACTATGGCTCAGCGTTGACCAATTCATTTGAAGCTGTTAATAAAGCAGACAGATATGCTGATTATGAACCAAAGCATAGTGATGTTGTTTTAGATAAAGCAGCTAGGCTTGGCTTTGAAAAAGACGAGATAACATACGCTATAGTTGTTTCATATGTTGATGGTAAATATGAACTTAGCCTGTATAACTATAGCAATGATTCTTTTACAACCAAAGAAGCCAGCGATTCCATGAAAATATACCAAAATGTTAAGGATGTTTCTGGTATTAATAAGCGATACAAGGAGTATATTCTTGCAATTCTTGAAGGCAATATTCAGGCTTATCTTGATGAGAGCAAAGATATAGAGCTTTATACATCAGAAACATACAATGAAGAAAAAGCCAAAGATTACACTGCTGTATATCCTAATTTTAGTACATATCTTCAGTGGAATGGTTTTGAGGGTTAGAGCTGCCTTGCCAGATATTTTGAAAAAAATAAAAAAAAGTTTAAAAAAGTACTTGCATTTTTAAAAGACATATAGTATTCTAACAAAGGTGCTTCGAGAGAGGCACCTGATAAATGGCTCGTTGGTCAAGCGGTTAAGACGCTGCCCTCTCACGGCAGAATCAGCGGTTCGATTCCGCTACGAGCTGCTAAAAGGAACTAAAGTAATTTAGTTCTTTTTTTTTGTTTTTTAGGATTTGCGTTTATTATAAACCATAAAAATTCGTTTATAAAACGTATAAATAGTAGTAGAATTAATTACTGAAAAAAGTTAATGGAAAAAGAAAAAAAGATAAAAGGGTGACTTGATATGAACGACGATTACTTAAATGATAATTTTATTGTTTATAATCCTGATGACGATGAGGAGGATAATAGCGGTAAGGTTGGCAATAAAGCCAAAAGAGTAAAGAAACCAGCAGGACGCGGTAGAGTCTTTGTTTTTATTGGCATTATCCTGATAGCGATTGCGATAATAGCTGGTGGAACAGCATGGGGGATTGTGGCTTATAATGCCCAAATAGCTGAGGAAGAACGTGTCTACGCCGAGAATAAGTATAAAAATCTGATAAAAAAGGCTGAGGCCAGTATCGAAGACGAAGATTTTGATGGTGCAATGGATTATCTTGAGGCTGCACTTGACATAGAGGTGGATAACTACAAAGATGTATACAAGGTTATGGGGAATGTCTATGTAGGATATGCTGGCGAGAAGTATGTTGAAGGCAAGAAGTTAATTCGCGAAGAAAAATATGATATGGCTCTTGATGCTCTTTCAGATGCATCTGATTATTTGGATCAGGCAGAGAAGGCCTGGAAGAAGGGAAAGGGGAAGTTTAACAGTGATATTTTCTATGACTGCAATTCTATAGCAGATGCTAGAAACTCTATTAGCTCAGCAGAAGAACAGATTGCAGAAGATTCTGCTTTCAGTGAAGTTGCACTTCAGTTATTTGCAGACGCATGGAAGTATCTTGATGATGAAGATTATGATAGTATGAACGAACTTGATTGTTCCGATGAGTCCAATGATGTTTTTGGCCATTATGTTGGCGGTGCATATGGTAAAAGACTTATAGCAACATACGAAGGCTCTGAGCTTAAACTAGTTGATGACGCCAATAGTTTTTCTGGAATTGGTATTTCACAGAATAGCACCTCAACAGGATTCTATTATTACAAGGGCCATTTTGATGGTGGTGTTCCTGATGGCGATGGAATACTCTATATATCATCAACTAACGGTGATTATCATGTGGAAATTGGTAATTTCACGTATGGCTACTTATTTGGCGAGGCCACTTATATTGTAAGAAATCGTGGAAAAGTTACCTGCTATGAAGGCGAGATTTCTGACTGGGGATATCTTGATGGAGAGATTAAGGTGACCAAAGAGGTTAATGGACAGCTTCTTACAGGAACAGCGTACTATGAATATGATGAACCAGTAAGCCTGGCTGAGAAAATGGATGAAGAAGAGTACGAGGCTTTGGTCTCTGAACTTGAAGAGAATAAGGATAATAGTAATCCATTTGGTGGAACAAGTACGGATGATGAATATTATGCTTTCTTGTATAATAAAAAGGGCGAGCTTGTAGCTGGCATGACTAAGAGTGACATGGATACAACATATCTTCATTATTAGGATTATGAGCTAGAGTTATGATGGAAGGCGGCTGTTATATGACAGATATAAATAAGAAAATGATAGTTGATACTGACGGTAATGATTTGACACCGGATAAAATGGTTGAGCTGATTGATAATATGATGGCTGGTGGTACAGCCAGACTTAAAATCAAGGAGTCAGAGGAGCTTAGCAGAGACGAGATACTTAAGGAATATCATCATGGCCGCTGTGATATAGGAAGTCCTTGGGCCAAGGGGCAGGCATTTGATGTTTTAGAGTGATTTTGATGGTGGAAATATAGTTTAGATTATGAGGCTATGCTTTGGCATAGCCTTTTGTGTTATATTGTTTACATAGTATAAATATGGTAAAATATATTCTGATTAATTATGTAATCTAGGAGCAGAATACATGGGTTCAACAGAGGATTATCTTGATAATTTATTGGCCAATGCTGTAAGCCAGGAAAAGGGCTCATCAAAGACAAAGGCAAGCACTGGAAATACGAATACTTCGAAGAGTATAAGAGAGGATATACGAAAAGATGCAATGAGAACATCCTCTTCTTTTTCTAATGCAGAAGCAAAGCTTGATAGCTTATTATCAAGTAATACCGAAGATGATTACAGACAGCCTATAGAAACAGAAGAAGGCGATGTAATAGGCCTTGATGATACTTTCCCAGATGAATATATCCCTGAAACTGAAAATATACAGGAGCAGGAAGTCTCATCAAAGACAGAAGTAATCGATGAACCTAGTATTACACCTGAAATAAAAACAGCAAATCTAGAAAGTCCTTCGGAACTGGAAGATATTAAAAATACAGGTTTTGAAGAGTTTAATCCATCCAGCAAGTTTGAATCGTTTTTATCAGAATTTGGTGAGGATGATATAGAGAAGCGTCTTGCAGAGGCAGCGGATGTTTCTGGAGATGTGGGTAAAAAAATAGATGAGACAGCAGAGGTTACAGACATCATTGATGCGATAAGCGAAGAGGGCGATAGCTCTATGGATGATATAGCCAATCTACTTAAGGCCTCTGATAACAATAAAATAGTTGATCCATCCCTTCTTAATAAGCTTGAGAAAGCTGAGGCAATGGGCGACTTGGAGGATGAAGAGGATTCTGACGAAGCGTCTGACGAGGAGGCAGGTGAGGCTAACTCCAAGAAGAATAAAAAGAATAAGAAAAATAATAAAAATAAGAAGGATAAGCAGTCAAAAGGTACAGGACTTTTTGGCAAGCTTTTTGGAAAGAAAGCTAAAGACGCGGAGCAAAGTGACTCACAGGAAAGTGCTGGCAATCAAATTGATGTAGACTATGGAGAGCTGACTGGTAATGATGGCGAGAATAGCGATTATGAAAGTAGACTTGATGACGATTTTGATAAGCTCTTAGCAGAAACAGCAGCTGCGGCGGGCCATGAGCTTATTACTGATGATGAAAGTGACGGTGAACCTGGTTCTGAGTCAGAGAACAGGGACTCAGAAGAACCATTAGCTGAAGCATTAATAAATGGAGCTGATTCTGAAATGGATTCAGGAATGAATTCTGAAATGGATTCAGAGGAAGAAACTACAGTCGGTGATGATACAGAAGAGGCTAAACCTAAAAAGAAAGGTCTGATAGCTCGTATATTAGATTTTCTTACTGAAGAAGAGCCTGAAGTTACTATGGGCGAAGAAGGAAGCCTTGTAAGTGATGAGAATAAGGCTATTCTTGAAGAAATCGATGCTGAGGACGAGGGCAAGAAAAAAGGCAAGAAGGGTAAAAAGGCCAAGAAAGAAAAGGAGCCTAAAGAGAAAAAGCCAAAGAAACCTAAGAAGCCAAAGAAAGAGAAGGTTCAGGAACCTATCGACCCTAAGAAGATAGTTCCTATGAAAATGAAGGTGACAATATTTGCGCTTGCTTTTTCAGTACTCGCAATAGTTCTTCTTCTTATGAAATTCATACCTAGTATGATGAATATGGGTGAGGCCAGAAAGGCTTATTATTCCAAGGACTACAAGGATACTTTTATATCGATGTATGGAAAGAAGCTTAGCGAGAGTGATCGTATACTTTACGAGAAAGCCAAGATTCTTGTACTGATAGAGCGTAAGTATGAGTCCTACGAAAACTATATGACAATGGATATGCCTGTGCAGGCATTGGATGCGCTTATGCAGGGCCTTATGAAGTACGAGGTTGTAAAAGATAGGGCAGAGGAATATGGAGTATTAAACGAATTGAATCAGATTCGTGACAAACTTCTCGCAGCGCTGGCTCTTCAGTTTGGAGTTAGTGAATCAGAAGCCATGGAAATAGTGGAATACGCGCCAGTTGACTACACTTTAAAACTTCAGTCAATTGTCGATGGTACACCATTTATGAAGGTTCAGGATATGATTGATGGCGGGATTGACTTAGAACCTGTAACAGACGAAGACAGTGCCACCAGTCCGGGCAATGATTCTCAAGATTTTCCTGATATGTTACCTGAGGAAGAGAATATTCCAGTGACAGGTAATGACAATACTAATCAAGGTTCATCAGTTCAAAATATTGAGAGCGATGGCGTAGAAATAATAATAGAGAGTGAGCAATTCTAATGATAGCAATTATTGATTATGATGCAGGTAATATTAAGAGTGTCGAGAAGGCACTAATATATCTTGGTGAGCAGCCAGTTATAACAAGAGATAAAGAAATTTTATTAAAGGCTGACAAGGTGATACTCCCAGGAGTAGGTGCTTTTGGAGATGCAATGAAAAGACTGGAAGAATATGGTCTTGTAGATGTTATTCATGAAATAGTGGCAAAGAAAACACCATTTTTAGGTATATGTCTTGGACTTCAGCTTTTGTTTGATGAAAGTGATGAAGCACCTGGAGTTAAGGGCCTTTCTGTATTAGCTGGAAAGATTAAACGTATACCTGACAGCTTTGGACTCAAGGTTCCACAGATAGGTTGGAACTCCCTGCATTTTAGTAATCCAGGCAAGCTCTTTAAGGGAGTGAAGGAAGGAGCATATGTATATTTTGTTCATTCGTATTATCTCGAAGCTAAAGATGATGCTATAGTAACAGCTATTACAGAGTACGGCGTACAGGTTCATGCATCAGTCGAAAAGGATAATGTATATGCATGTCAGTTCCATCCAGAGAAGAGCTCGGATGAAGGACTGAAGATGTTAAAGAATTTTATAGAATTGTAGGAGAAAAACATGCATACAAAAAGAATAATACCTTGTCTCGATGTCAATGGTGGCAGAGTAGTAAAGGGAGTTAATTTTGTTAATTTAATAGATGCTGGCGATCCTGTTGAGATTGCCAAGGCTTATGACAGAGCTGGAGCGGATGAGCTAGTATTTCTTGATATCACAGCTTCAAGTGATGCAAGAGATACAGTGGTAGATATGGTAAGAAGAGTTGCTGATCAGGTATTTATCCCATTCACAGTAGGTGGTGGTATTAGAACAGTCGATGACTTTAAAAAGATACTTAGAGAAGGCGCCGATAAGGTATCAGTGAATTCAGCTGCTATTATGAACCCTAATCTTATCGCTGATGCTGCTGATAAGTTCGGTAGCCAGTGCGTTGTTCTTGCAATAGATGCCAAGAAGCGTGAGGATGGCTCGGGCTGGAATGTGTATAAAAACGGTGGCCGTGTCGATATGGGTATCGATGCTATTGAGTGGGCAATTAAGGGCTACGAGCTTGGAGCAGGAGAGATACTTCTCACAAGTATGGACTGCGATGGTACCAAGGCAGGCTATGACCTTGAGCTTACCAGACTTATTGCTGAAAATGTCGGAGTACCTGTTATTGCATCGGGCGGAGCTGGTAACAAAGAACATTTCTATGATGCTCTTACATATGGTAAGGCTGATGCGGCACTTGCAGCATCGCTTTTCCACTTTAAGGAGCTTGAAATCAATGAGGTTAAGTCATACCTCAGAGGAAGAGACGTATCTGTCAGATTATAATACGAGGTTTTATATGGCTGCACTCACGAATAAATGGGCAAGAGCGCTTAATGATGAGTTCAAATCGGACTATTATAGAGAGCTCTATAATTTTATAAAAGAAGAATATACTAAAAAAACGGTATATCCGGAAGCCAATAATATTTTTTCTGCACTAGAACTTACTGATTTGGATGACGTGCGAGTGGTTATATTAGGGCAGGATCCATATCATGAACCTGGTCAGGCCCATGGATTATGTTTTTCTGTTCAACCAGGAGTTAAGGCTCCGCCGTCGCTAGAGAATATTTATAAAGAACTTCATGATGATATTGGTTGTTATATACCTAATAACGGATATCTTGTAAAGTGGGCAAAGCAGGGTGTTCTGCTTTTGAACACGGTATTAACTGTGAGGGCACATGAAGCCAATTCTCACAAGGGTCATGGCTGGGAGACATTTACAGATGCAATCATCAAAAAGGTAAATGAGAAGGATACTCCAGTAGTATTCATATTATGGGGAAGTCCAGCGCAGAAGAAGATTCCTATGCTTACTAATCCAAAGCATTTGATTTTGAAAGCGCCTCATCCAAGTCCGCTTTCTTCTTATCGAGGATTTTTTGGAAGCAAACCATTTAGTCAGACCAATGATTTTCTGGTTCGAAATGGTATGGAACCTATAGACTGGCAGATTGAGAATATATAAATATAATCAGAGGCATTGTTAGTTGGAAGAGATTAGATTAAACAAATACCTTGCAAGCTGTGGCATTTGCTCAAGAAGAGATGCTGATAAGCTAATAGATGATAACAGAGTTACGGTTAATGGTAATATTGCCACTGCTGGACAGAAGGTTACGAGTACTGACGAGGTAACAGTTGATGGCAAGATAGTTAAGCCAGGTATTAAGAAAATTGTTATTGCCTATAACAAGCCACGAGGTGTGGTTGTGACGGAACGTGATCAGCATGCCAAGGTTACTATAAAAGATGTGATAGACTATCCTGAGAGGCTTACATATGCTGGAAGGCTTGATAAAGATTCGGAAGGGTTAATACTTCTGACCAATGATGGTGACTTTATCAATGCTGCAATGAAAGCAAGGAATTATCATGAGAAGGAGTATATTGTTAGTATCGATAAAGAGATAACTAACGAGGAACTCGAGCTTCTTCGAAATGGTATATATTTAAAGGAACTGGATGTCACAACAAGAAGCTGCGATGTAGAGCGTCTTGGAAGCTGTAAGTACAAAGTGATTCTTTCGCAGGGACTTAATAGACAGATAAGACGTATGTTTCAGGCAATTGGACGAAACGTTAAAACACTAAAGCGAGTGCGTGTTATATCAGTTGAACTTGGTAAGCTTGACGTAGGTGAATATAGAGAGCTTACAATCGAAGAGATGACCTTGCTATATAAGAAGGTTGGTCTCGAATATTAATCGTTTAATATATAAAAGGATAAAAACGTGAAGATAGGATTGTTTGATTCTGGTATAGGAGGGCTTACGGTATTGGCCCAGCTAATTAAGCTCATGCCAGAAGAAGAATATATATATTATGCCGATAGTGACAACTGTCCTTATGGCATTAAGACTAAAGAGGAAATATACGCTCTTAGCAGGAAAGCAGTGGTTTTTTTGAAAGATAAGGGCTGCGATGTTGTATGTATAGCATGTAATACTGCAACAAGCGTTGCAGCAGCCGGGCTAAGAGAGGAATATGATTTTCCTATAGTAGGGGTCGAACCAGCAGTTAAACCCGCAATTGACCATATGGCTACCGATGGTGGCAATGGTAGAATATTAGTCATTGCAACGCCTATGACAGTTAATCAGAAAAAACTGCATGATCTCATAGATAGATTGGATGAAGAGCACTTGGTAGATATGAAGGCACTTGGCAAGCTTCCTTCATTTGCCGAGCAGGGAGACTTTGATAGCCCTGCACTATATAAGTATTTCGATAGAGAACTAGGAGATGAGAAATTTAAAAAGTATACCAAGGTAGTACTTGGTTGTACTCATTTTATCCATTATATAGAGCCACTTACTAAGTACTTTTCGGATGATGTTGAGTTTCTTGACGGTGCTGAGGGAACTGCAAGGAATATACGTAATATATGTGAAAAGGCAAAACTACAACCTGCGGGGCAACTGTCCATAGAGTTCTACCGTTCAGGACACGATGCAAGCGTAGAGGATGTGGCTTTTTACAGGATGATACTTGATAGACTTTCAAAAAAGTAGTTGCACAGTGGGTTGTATTATGTTAATATACCACTTGTTATGACTATAATTGTCAGTTTATTGCTGATAATATTTGGGATGGAGAATTTATTATGCTTAGAACATTATTAACAGTAGCATTTGTTATAGTATGTATTGCTTTATCAATATTAGTATTAATGCAGGAAGGAAGACAGGCAGGTCTTGGTGCTATCAGCGGTGCAGCTGAGTCATACTGGGGAAAGAACAAGGGACGTTCTATGGAAGGTACACTTGTTAAGATCACAATGTGGCTTGCAATTGCATTTATGGTTTTAGCTGTAGTGCTTAACATTTCACTTATCTAATTGAAATCAGATTGGACTAGAGTTGCTCCTGCTAACGCAGGGGCATTTTTTTATACCGAGGTATGGGGTGAGTGTATGACACAAAAACGCCCATTTTAAACTAACAGTTTATAGAGAAGATATAGAAGAGGAATTATAATGAGTAAAGGCTTTAAGAAAAAAGAGGCTATTAATAAAGAATTTAGAAGCAAAGATTTAAAGAATAAAGAAGCAAGAAAAAAAGAATCAAAGATAAAAGAAGCTAGAAATAAAAAAGCTAGTTACAAGGATATGATGAATCATAAGTCGGATCCAAAGAAAGCAGATGATACTCGTAAGAAAATCATAGTCGAACTTATGGAGAGCGATTTTTATATCCCAATGAAGGAAAAAGAGCTTGCTATTGTTCTTCAGGTAGAGCCTGAAGACAGACCAGAGCTTTCTAGAATCTTAAATGAACTCTTGACGGAAAATAAAATAGTAATTAGTAAGCGTGGCAAGTATTCCAAGGCTGAAGGCAAGTTTTTTACAGGAACATTTAGAAGTAGCAATAAGGGCTATGGTTTTGTTTCTATTGAAGATACTGGTAAAGAATATTTCATTGGTAAGGATTATACACTTGGGGCATTTCATGATGATATAGTTATGATTACTCCTACGCATAAAGGAACTGGCGACCATGAAGAGGCCAAGGTTGTCAAGATAGTAGAGAGAACTGTAACAAGGGTTGTGGGAAGCTTCGAAAAATCGCCAAGTAGAGATTATGGTTTTGTAGTTACCGACAACAGGTTTATGGATGATATCTTTATTGCCAGTCAGGGAGTCAACAAAGCAAAGCATGGTCAAAAGGTTGTAGTAGAGCTTACAAGCTACGGCGGTGACGGCAGAAAGCCAGAAGGCAAGATAGTAGAGATACTAGGCAAGGAAGGCGATAAAGGTGTCGATGTTCTATCTGTTATAAGAGGTTTTGGTATTCCAGAAGAATTTTCCGACGAGATAATGGAATATGTAAAATCGGTTCCAAAGAACATAAAAGGCGAAGATATATCGGATAGACTTGATCTTAGAAACGAAATAATGGTTACTATCGATGGTGAGGATTCCAAGGACCTTGATGATGCTGTAAGCTTAAGACATCTTGATGATGGTAATTTTTTGCTGGGAGTGCATATTGCTGACGTATCACATTATGTTACAGAAAAGTCTCTTCTTGATAAAGAAGCACTCAACCGAGGAACGAGTGTATATTTTGCAGACAGGGTAATTCCTATGCTTCCAAAGGAACTTTCCAATGGTATATGCTCGCTCAATGCTCATACTGATAGACTGGCTATGAGCTGTATTATGACACTTAATGCTGCGGGTGAAGTAGTTGATTATAAGATAGCCAATACGGTTATCAATGTTAATCATAGAATGACTTATACAGATGTTAATCTTATTATCAATGGCGATGAAGCTAAGCAGTCGTTGTATTTCGATGTTAAGGATATGCTCCTTGATATGAAGAAGCTTTCGTATGTACTTACAGAAAGAAGGCGTAAAAGAGGCTCTATAGATTTCGATACACCAGAGGCCAAGTTTATACTTGATAAGAATGGTAAATGTATTGATGTGAAGCCGTATGAGGCCAATGATGCAACAAGACTTATCGAGAATTTTATGCTTTTGGCCAATGAAACTGTCGCAAGTCATATGTACTATCTGGGATTGCCGTTTCTTTATAGAGTGCATGAAACACCTGATAGCGATAAGATAGAAAACCTTGCCATGACAGTCAGAAACTTTGGTTATCATTTGCGAGGAAGCAAGGAGGATATGCATCCAAAGGAGCTTCAAAAGCTTCTTAATGAGTTCGCTGGAAAGCCAGAGGAAAGGATGATATCTAGGATGACGCTGCGCTCTATGAAGCAGGCTCATTATTCACCAGAGTGTCTTGGACATTTTGGACTGGCACTTAAGGAATACTCGCATTTCACATCACCAATTCGTCGATATCCTGATCTTCAGATTCATAGAATACTGAAGAAGGAAATAACAGAGCATTTATCAGAGAAGGATATTAATCATTACAACAGTATTCTTGATGATGTTGCCAAAAAATCATCGAAAATGGAGAGACGAGCTGTAGAAGCTGAGCGTGAGATCGATAAGCTCAAGAAGGCTGAGTACATGGATAATCATATAGGTGAGGAGTATGACGGATATATATCAGGCGTTACAGCTTTTGGTATATATGTTGAGCTCGATAATACCTGTGAGGGACTTGTTCATATATCAAAGCTTCCAGGCGACTATTTTGATTATGACGAAAAGCGTATGGTTATATATGGCTCAAGAAGCGGAGAGGAATATACACTAGGTCAGAAGGTTAGAATACGAGTTAAAGAAGTTGATGTTCACCTTAAAACAGTGGATTTTGATATTCTACAAAAATATTAGAGTGACGAAGCACTTTGTGCTATAATAAACGGGATATGAAAGAAAAAGGAATCAAGCTTGTAGCTAATAATAAAAAAGCATATCATGATTACTTTATAGAAGAAAAGTATGAAGCAGGACTGGTACTTGTTGGTACAGAAGTTAAGTCTCTTAGAGACGGTAAGTGTAGCATCAAGGAGTCTTATGTCAAGGTTGACAAGGGCGAAGTTTATATTCTTGGTATGAATATAAGTCCTTTTGAAAAAGGAAATATATTTAACAAGGATCCTCTTCGTACCAGAAAGCTTTTGCTTCATAAGAGTGAGATCAATAAGCTTCTTGGAGTATCTAGTGAGCAGGGATATACAATTATGCCTCTCCAGGTTTACTTTAAAGATGGTCGTGCCAAAATAGAGATTGGTATAGCGAAAGGTAAGCACAATTACGACAAGCGTGATTCAATAAAAGCAAAAGATATGAAGAGAGAGGCTGAAAGAGACTTTAAGGTTTCATTTAAATAAAGCCTTTCTCATTATATATAATTAAATATGGGCTTGACTGGTTTCGACGGGGTATTTTAAGCCAAAGAAGCTATCCGCGGGAAGGCGCGTTAGACCGCAAATTAAATATAATCGCTGAAGATAATTTAGCATTCGCTGCCTAAGTGCAGCGTGTCCTCTCTAGTGCACTCACACATTAGAACCAGGGCATCGAGCTTGTGAGAAACGCTTATGCAAAGCTTTGAGCATAAGGCAGATTTATGAAGCTACTAAAACTGTTACGGTGTCAGTGACGGAGCAGCGGAGGGAATGTCAATCCACTAGACTATGATAGTAGAAGGGTGGTAGCGAGTATTTCGGACGGGGGTTCGAATCCCCCCAGGTCCACTAAAACGCGAAGTGAATGGAACTTCTATTTTCTTACATATCAGTAAGAAAATAGGGGTTCTTTTTTTAGGAATTTGCTATATGAATGAGAAGAGTGTAGATTATAGATTCAAAGTGCTATACGCAGTTGCAATGATAATGGTAGTTTGTTCTCATTGCTATGGAGGCGGTGTAAGTGTTTTGCTTAATGACTGGTTTCCATATATGGGGCATCACCTAGCATTATTTGCATTTGGTTCGGGATATTTTTATAAGGATTCGTCAGAAAATAATGTAATAAGATATGTGGGGAAAAAGGTTAAATCACTTATTATTCCACTATACATATATACAATTATCTATGGTCTGTTTGTGCAACTGATGCGAGCAAAGGGCTTTACAATCGGCGGACCTTTCAATTTTCATAATGTTGTTTTAGCTCCCCTTAATGATGGTCATCAGTTTGTATATACTACAGGTGGATGGTTTGTTGTTCCATTATTTTTAGTTGAATTATATACAGTCTTTGCCAGAAAGCTCATCCATAAGATTAATAAAAATGTACCCGAGATAGTATTCCTGTTACTGAGCGTTGCTTTAGGACTTGTAGGCAATACCCTGGCTTGTAATGGTTTCACAGTTGACTGGTGGGTAGTACTAATCAGAATGCTGTATTTTCTGCCATTCTATAGCTTTGGTATATTTTATAACAGGGTACTTGAAAAATATGACAGGCTGCCAAGCTTCTGGTATTTTGTCATACTATTCATAATTCGTGGTGGAATCATTTATTACTACGGAACCAATATTGCATATATCCCTTCGTGGTGCAGGGATTTTACGGAAGGCCCTGTTATGCCAATGATTATTGGCTTACTCGGTATTGCTTTGTGGATGCGAATATCGACGATTATGGAGCCTGTTCTTGGTAAAAGTAAATGGATTAATCTTATTGCTGATAATACATATTCAATCATGATGAATCAGTTTTTAGGTTTTATGATTATTAAGACATTGTTCGCGGGATTATCTAAGTATGCTCATATCTTTCAGGATTTTGATTGGGTAAGCTATAGATCGGATATCTCCTGGTATTTTAAACCTAGAAGCTTAGATTACTCGTTAATCATATATGTAGTTGCAGGAATAGCAATACCTATTATTATTCAAAAGGTAATAAATGGTATAGGCGTAGTATTAAAAGGCAATAAAGAGAAATAACGAATAATAAAGAAAAATAAAATAAAAAAATAATATAAAAAGTAGAAAAGGGTATTATGAACGAAAGAGAAAAATTTAAATCACGATTAGGTTTTATATTAGTATCAGCAGGTTGCGCTGTTGGTCTTGGTAATGTGTGGAAGTTCCCATATATATGCGGTCAAAATGGTGGCGCAGCATTTATTCTTATTTATCTGTTTTTCTTAATTACACTGGGCTTCCCCATTCTTATAAGCGAGTTTTCTATAGGTCGAGGCAGCGGTAAGAGTATGGCGCATGCCTATAATATTCTTGAGAACAAAGGGACTAAATGGCATGTTTTTAAATGGTTTTCATTCATAGGATTACTACTTCTTATGATGTTCTATACGATGGTAGGCGGATGGATGCTTTACTATGTATATAGGAGCTGTACCGGTGAACTTATAGGCGATGCCGATCACGTGGCGGAGTGCTTTAACACTATGCTTTCTGATGGTGGAACCATGACTTTGTGGGCTTTTATAGCTATAGTTGTTTCATTTGCAGTATGTGCATTTGGAATCCAGAAGGGTATTGAAAAGGTGACTAAGGTTATGATGATAGCTCTTCTTGGACTCATTATCATACTTGCTATACATTCGTTAACACTTGATAATGCCATGGAAGGAGTGAGATTTTATCTTATTCCTAATCTTGATGCCATCAATGAAAGAGGACTTGGTACAGTAGTATTTGATGCGATGTCGCATGCTTTCTTTACATTAAGTATTGGTATAGGCTCCATGGAAATATTTGGAAGCTATCTTGATAAGAAGCATTCACTTGTTGGTGAAGCCAGAAACGTTGTGGTACTTGATACTTTCGTGGCCCTTATGGCAGGATTTATTATTATCCCAGCATGTTTTTCTTTCGGAGTTGAGCCAGGCGCTGGCCCTTCATTATTATTTATCACTTTGCCTAATATTTTCAATAATATGGCAGGAGGCCGTGTTTGGGGTATATTATTCTTTGTATTCATGTCATTTGCGGCGTTATCAACTATTATTGCTGTATTTGAAGGTATAGTGGCTTTCCTCATTGAGACATTTGAATGGAGTCGTGTAAAAACAGTGCTAATATGTATCGTTGGAATAAGTGTATTGTCATTGCCAGCAATACTAGGGTTCAATCTTCTTAGTGATATACAACCTATGGGAGAGGGTAGTACCATCATGGATTTAGAGGATTTCTTTGTATCCTACAACCTTCTTCCTCTTGGTAGTCTTATTATGGTATTGTTCTGTTCTAATAAAAAAGGATGGGGATGGGGAAAGTTCGTTGAAGAAGTCAATAGTGGAGAGGGTAGTAAGATGAGTCCTAAGCTCAGGTTTTACTATGCATATGTTCTTCCTATAGTTATTCTCGTCATTTATTTCAAGGGCTATTATGATATGTTTGCGCCAATGGGTGCGATGGCTCTAACTATCTGGATGCTATTTGCTATATTGTTAGTATCATTTATTTTTGTAGTTTCATTGATGAAGCAGAACAAAGTAGAAGGTTAAGAATTTATACAATTTCATATAAAATGATATTTGGGTACAATATTTAGTAAAAATACATAATATTGTACCCAAATTTTGTATATCTTCCAATCGAAAATTGTCACACAAATATTACAACTGAAACTATAATACAAGTTAGAATGAAAACTGGAATTGAAAAGAAGGGAGAAAAGTATGAACAACGATAAAATTACAATTCTTGATCATCCATTATTGAAGCATAAAATATCAATGCTTCGCGATAAGAACACAGGAACCAATGAGTTTCGAAAGATTGTTAGTGAGATAGCTATGCTTATGGGATACGAAGCATTCCGTGATCTTCCAACAGAGAATGTTACTATTGAGACTCCAATAGAAACAACGGAGTCCCCAGTTCTTTCTGGCCGTAAGATGGCAGTAGTACCAATTCTTCGTGCAGGACTAGGTATGGTTGATGGTATTCTTAATCTTGTTCCGACAGCCAAGGTTGGACATATTGGTCTTTATAGAGATGAGGAGACCCATGAACCTCATGAGTATTACTGTAAATTACCAACACCTATTTCAGAAAGAACAATAGTAGTTACTGATCCAATGCTTGCCACAGGTGGTAGTGCATCAGCTGCCATCAACTTCATTAAGGAGCATGGCGGAAAGAATATCAAGTTTTTATGTATTATTGCAGCACCAGAAGGCCTTGAAAGACTTGCCAAAGATCATCCTGATATTCAGATATATGTGGCTCAGCTTGATAGAGAACTCAATGAAAATGCGTATATTTGTCCAGGACTTGGCGATGCTGGCGATCGTATCTTTGGTACCAAATAAGTAGTTAATAATAGGCGGATATTTTTTATTAATATGGGAGGATTTATTGATGAAACTAACCTATAACATTGAAGACAAGCCTTCACTAGATAAACTTATTGTGTATGCTATCCAGCAGCTTTTAGCAATCATGGCAGCGACACTTGTTGTACCACTTATTGTTGGCAATGGTATGCAACCTTCAGCTGCTTTGTTCGGAGCAGGTATTGGTACAATAGTATATGTTCTCTTTACTAAAGCGAAGAGCCCAGTTTTTCTTGGTTCATCATTCGCATTTCTTGGCTCTATGGCCGCAGCTTTTGCCGGTGCTGTATCAGCTGAAGCTGGATATGCAGGATTAATCATAGGTGCGATTTTTGGTGGACTGGTTTATGTTGTTATTGCGATGATTGTTAAATTCGCAGGTGTTGAATGGATTGATAAGCTTATGCCAAAGCAGGTTATAGGACCAACAGTTGCTATTATCGGTCTTTCTCTGGCTGGTAATGCGATAGGAGACCTTCAGACAGGCAAATATGTTGTTGATGGCGTAGCTACAGCCAACCCACTTATATGTGTAGTGTGTGGTTTGGTTACTCTATTGGTTACAATGCTCTGTTCAGTATATGGTAAGAAAACGCTTAAGCTTATTCCATTTATTATAGGTATTCTTGCTGGATATGCAGTGTCTGCATTACTTACAGTGATTGGTATTAATACTGGCAATGATGCAATTCGAGTAATGGACTTCTCAGTATTTAGTAATATGAAAATATTTGAGGTTCCAGAGTTTACTTTCCTGACAGCAGTAAAGGGAATAAGTAGTGTTGATGGTGCGTATATTGCAACGCTTGCTGCTGCGTATATTCCAGTATCGTTAGTTGTATTTGCAGAGCATATTGCAGATCATAAGAATATTTCTTCTATAATAGAGAAAGATCTGTTACAGGAGCCAGGACTTCATAGAACACTTCTTGGCGATGGTGTTGGTTCAATAGTAGGCTCTTTCTTTGGAGGATGTCCTAATACTACATACGGTGAGTCTATCGCATGTGTGGCTATTACTGGTAATGCATCTGTGGCAACAATCATTACAGCTTCAGTACTAGCTATGGTAATATCATTCCTTTCACCATTTGTAGCATTTGTCGATTCTATTCCAAGCTGCGTAATGGGTGGTGTGTGTATGGCTCTTTACGGATTCATAGCAGTATCTGGTCTTAAGATGGTTCAGAAGGTAGACCTTGAGGACAATAGAAATCTGTTTGTTGTATCTGTAATATTAATAGCAGGTATAGGTGGTCTTACACTTAACTTTGGTGTTATCTCTATCACAGAGGTTGCAACAGCTCTTATTCTTGGTATTTTGGTTAATATTATTCTTGGAAATAAAAAGGCGTAAGAATAAATAAAATTTTATAATGAACTCATTATGGTAATGAAAATGATTCCCGATATGTCTAGTGCATGCGGGAATTATTTTTTTGTGCCTTACAAAAATGGCAACTAAATTATCGAACATTATCTTCAAAAAGCTTAATTTTCCAGGTGGTTTTATGATATTAATATATAATAGTAATAATGTGATGTTGGAGCAGAATGGTACATATCCAATATTCTTGATTTAAAAACTTAAAGAAAATGTAAAATTGAGATGCCAGATGGAGAAAAAACAAATGAAAGATTATAAGTATATTAGCGGTGCGGTAAGAAAATTTTCGTCTAATTTTGCTAATGCTTTTATTGAAAATCCTTTATTAAAGGGATACGAAGAGGCTTTTTATGAAGCATATAGTGAGGATAATAGTTGGGTTGAACAGGCGTATGCTATTTTTGTTAATAATTTAGTAGTAAATGAAACAGGTGTTTTAAATTATAAAGATGCAGAAGTGAGAGCAACACAGTATGTAAGAAATTATCTTGATTCAGCATATATTGTTGAACCTGGATTTCAGGAATGGGAATATAAATTGTATCCTGTGAATCAGGAGAGTATGGATTATCCGG
>JAZRXF010000020.1:0-15440 GCA_045600085.1 Lachnospiraceae bacterium | reverse complement strand
TGAGTATCAGCCTAAGCTTCCAGGCATGCTCAGAAATGGTATCGCTGAGATCTGTGTTAAAGAAGGTGCAGCAACTTCTTCAGTAGCTGACCAGGACAAGATCGCAGCTCTTTTCCCTAACACATACGGAAAGCCAGAAGTGACATTTGAGAAGCGCCAGAACACATCAGCTGCTAAGAAGCAGGTTGTAGGTGTTATTCTTTCAGGTGGTCAGGCTCCTGGTGGACACAACGTTGTAAGTGGTCTTTACGATGCACTTAAGGCTACAAACAAAGACAACGTTCTCCTCGGATTCAAGGGTGGTGCAGACGGACTCCTTAAGAACGATTACGTTGAATTCAATGATGCTTTCATCGATGCTTACAGAAACACAGGTGGTTTCGATATCATTGGTTCTGGTAGAACAAAGCTTGAGACAAAGGAGCAGTTTGCTATCGTAGCAGAGAATGCTAAGAAGAATGGTCTTACTGCAGTAGTTATCATCGGTGGTGACGACTCTAATACTAACGCTGCTACTCTTGCTGAGTACATGGCTGCCAATAATACTGGTATCCAGGTAATCGGATGTCCTAAGACAATTGATGGTGACCTTAAGAATGAAGACATCGAAGCTTCTTTTGGTTTCGATACAGCTACAAAGACATACTCTGAGCTCATCGGTAACACTGAAAGAGTTCCAAACTCAGCTAAGAAGTACTGGCACTTCATCAAGGTTATGGGACGTAGTGCTTCACACGTTGCTCTTGAGTGTGCTCTTGAGACACAGCCTAACATCTGCCTCATCGGTGAGGAAGTCGCAGCTAAGAAGATGTCTCTTGCAGAGATTACAAGCTATATCGCTGACGCTGTTGAGAAGCGTGGTAACAATGGTAACAACTTTGGTGTTGCTATTATCCCTGAAGGTATCGTAGAGTTCGTACCTGAGTTCTCTAAGCTTATCGCTGAGATCAACGAGCTTCTTGCAGGTAGCAAGACTGAAGAGTTCAACGCTCTTCCAGACTGGGCTGCTAAGTATGACTACATCAAGGCTGGTCTTACAGCTGAGTCATTTGCAGTATTTGATATCCTTCCACAGTTTGTACAGCAGCAGCTCTTCCTTGAGAGAGATCCTCACGGTAACGTACAGGTATCACTCATCGAGTCAGAAAAGCTCTTCTCTGAGATGGTTAAGACAGAGCTCGCTAAGAGAAAAGCAGCTGGTACATACAAGGGTAAATTCGGTGCTCAGCATCACTTCTTCGGTTATGAAGGAAGATGTGCATTCCCTTCTAACTTCGACGCTGACTACTGCTACTCTCTTGGTTACAATGCATTCATGCTTATTCAGTATGGTTATACAGGATACCTTTCAAAGGTTTCTAACATTTCTAAGCCAGCTGAAGAGTGGATTGCAGGTGGTATGCCAATCACAAAGATGATGAACATGGAAAGAAGAAATGGTGAGGATAAGCCAGTTATCCGTAAGGCTCTTGTAGAGCTTGATGGTAAGCCATTCCAGTACTTTGCAGCTCACAGAGATACATGGGCAGTTGAGACAGCATTCACATTCCCAGGTGCCATCCAGTACTACGGACCAGCTGAGGTATGTGATCTTACAACAAGAACACTTGCTCTTGAGAAGCAATAATTAATTATTCTCATAATTAATATTAAGGCTCTATCAAAAGATAGAGCCTTTTTTATTACCGTAATTAATCTATTATAACCTCATATCAAGCATATAAAAACACCTCTAAGACTGAATCTTAGAGGTGTTAAAACTTACAATTAATTATTTACTAAATCATCGAATTGATATTAGAAGTTAGCCACAAGGAAATCTTCAAAATCATCAGAAGACTTGAACTCTGGATTAACTCCATTCTCAACTACGATAACCATAGATGTAAGCTCTTCTCCGTAAAGAACTGCTGTATACTCATCCCATAATGAATTATAGAATACATCATAACCAAATGAATTGTGTGGAGTCTTTACAATACCAATATACTCAATTGTTGAATCCTCATCCATATCATAGCTATCATCAAAATATGGTAAGATATCGCTTGGTACAGAACACTTAATTGTCATCATGCTCTTCTTATCACTATTAAGCATGTAATATGTGTCCTCTGCTTCTACATCATCGTACGCAAACTCCCAACCTTCTGGAACTGCAAATGTATAAATATCCATACCAGAGTAGTCTACAAGTGTGTATAAACCATCAGCCGATGCTGTTGTAGTTGTAGTATTAGTTGTTGTTGGCTCATCAATATCATCGATATCAATATCATCTATATCATCAATCTCACCAATAATATCGTCAATATCATCAATATCAACAGAACCACCTTCATACTCATCTTCTGGAACTGCGTTCTTTGTTACGTCCTTAGGAATAGAAACCTCTTCCTCGCCGTCGTATCCAATAGTACCAGCAATTTCAATCTTAACAGATACTTCTGCTTCTACACCGCAAAGCTCTGCTCCTGGATCGCCAGCAACTTCTGATACGATATCGTAAACTTCTTCTGCTGAAAGATCTACGCTAACATTACCTTCCATTGTTAAAGCAAAACCTGATACATAGAATTCTCTGTCATCACCCTTCTTACCATTATCAATGAATCTAAGCTCGAGCGAAAGTGGGAATGCGATTTCAGCATACTCACCATACTCTTCATAAAAAGCTTCAATATCATCAATATCAAAATCAACATCAGCAAGATCAATAATGCTGTTAAGTTCTTTCTTCTCAGCCTTGCTCATACCACTGATATAATCATTATCAAGTGTGAAATCATACTTAACAACATACTCACCATCCTCAGCTACAACCTTGATAGCATCCTTCTCATCAACACCATCATTGTGAGCTACGAATACATCTACAAGCTTACCAAGACCATCTGAAATGTCCTTATCATCATCATCGTCATCTTCATCATAATCAGAAGATACCCATGTACCATCCTGCTTAAGGCTATACTTAATACCCTCTTCCTTATCGATATAAGTACCATACTCGATAGTATCGTCATCACCGATTCCTTCTAAAACAGCATCCTCGATCATATCAACGCTACATTCAAAATCAACACTCATCTCACCTTCCATACGAGAAGCTTCTTCACTGTTGTTTCCATCAATCTTCATCTCAAGAGCAAGCTTAGCTGATGCTCCATCGCTAAGATCAATATCCATCTGAGACTCAAGCATATCGAGTAATGCCTGAACTTCATCGGAAACATCTGAAAGTTCAAACTCACCTTCTGCTGTTACATTCACTGTTGCTTCAAGATCTGATGCTGGTCTTGATGCATATCCATCCTTAAGCTCATCAAGTGTAGGTGCCTTCGCCATTCCACAACCTGATAATGCAAGAACTGATGCTGCAACTAAAAGCATTTTAATCACATTCTTCTTCATTGCCTTAATTTCCTCTCTTTTTTCTCCCTCAGAGCACCATATAGGCCTATTGCTCTGAATAAATAACTTTTACATAATACGGCACGCTAAAGTATACCAACATTTATGGAAAAAAATTATGTATATTTTACACAAAAATATATTTATGTAATCCAATTTATATATTAATAGTCTTGAAAAATTGTATTCGTAATGGTACGATACATTTATAAATAGCAAACCTGTTTTGTTTTTGCGCTTTCGCACTTGCGTTTTGTCGTTTTAAACAACATTTCATATTTACTAAATTAAAATAACGGAATTATATTAATGAGGAATATTTTTTTATGAAGAAACTATCGCTCGAACTATTATCAACAACTGTTATTAATAAGAGAAAAGAGTTAAAGCTTTCGCAGCAGGAACTAGCCAAGAAAACAGGTATTAATCGTACCATGATTGGCCGCTTAGAGAGTCTTGACTACTGTCCTTCTATACCTCAGCTCGAAGTTTTAGCTAATGTGCTAGGTTTCGAACCAGTTGATTTTTTCGTAAGCGAAGAAGTTGTTTCTAAAAAAAATATTATTAAACCTAAAAAAATAGCAGTCGCAGGAACTGGTTATGTTGGATTATCTCTCGCTGTGCTTCTCGCTGGCAACAATCATGTTACAGCTGTCGATATTGTTCCCGAACGTGTTGATATGATTAATAATAAAATATCCCCTATTCAGGATGATTATATCGAAGACTATCTTACCAACAAAAAATTAAATCTAACAGCTACAACTGATGCAAAGAAAGCATATAAGGATGCGGATTATATCATCATTGCTACGCCTACCAATTATGATAGTAAGCTTAATTATTTTGATACATCTGCCGTCGAAGCTGTAATTGAACTCGTTCTTGATATCAACCCTAATGCAATCATGGTCATTAAGAGTACAATACCTGTTGGATATACTGAATCTGTTCGTATGAAATATAATACAAAAAACATTATATTTTCACCAGAATTTCTTCGTGAATCAAAAGCTCTTTACGACAATCTATATCCTAGCAGAATTATCGTTTCGACTGATATTAATGATAAGAAACTGTATAGAGCCAGTCAGGAATTCGCCGAGCTACTTAAAGCCGCTGCTCTCAAGAAAGATATTTCCACATTAATCATCGGATTTACTGAGGCCGAAGCAGTTAAACTCTTTGCCAACACTTATCTTGCTCTTCGAGTTTCATTCTTTAATGAGCTGGATACATATGCGGAGGTCAAAAAGCTCAATACCGCCGATATCATCAATGGAGTTTGTCTGGATCCTCGTATAGGCGCTCACTACAATAACCCTTCTTTCGGTTATGGTGGATATTGTTTACCAAAAGACACCAAACAGTTACTAGCCAACTATCAGGACGTTCCTCAGGAAATGATGTCTGCAATAGTTGCCGCAAACAGAACAAGAAAAGAATTTATCGCAGACAGAGTCCTTGAAATTGCTGGAGCATACGAAGCTAACAGCACATATGATTCAGCCAAAGAGCGTGAAGTAGTGGTCGGCGTATACCGCCTTACCATGAAATCGAACTCAGACAATTTTAGACAATCTTCTATACAGGGTGTAATGAAACGTATTAAAGCCAAGGGTGCCACAGTTATTATATATGAGCCTACACTTGAAGATGGCACAACCTTCTTTGGAAGCAAAGTTGTTAATGACCTAAAAAAATTCAAGAAAAAAAGCAATGCTATTATCGCCAATCGTTACGACAGCTGCCTTGATGATGTTGAGGAGAAGGTATATACAAGAGATTTATTTAGAAGGGATTAATCATAATGCAGAAAATAGATTTAACAAACAAAACAATTCTCATTACTGGATGTGCTGGCTTCATTGGTTCCAATCTCGTACGTGAATTACTTAATTCACAAAAAGATGTCCATATTATTGGTATAGATAATATGAACGATTATTATGATGTTAGTATTAAAGAATGGCGTCTTAAGAAAATAGACGAACTCGCCAGCAATCTTTCCAATTCAAACTCCAAGTGGACATTTATCCGTGGAAGTATTGCTGATAGAACAATCATTGATAATATCTTCAGTGAATACAAGCCTTCTTTAGTTGTAAACCTTGCCGCTCAAGCCGGTGTAAGGTATTCAATTGAAAATCCTGATGTATATATAGAAAGTAATATTATTGGTTTTTATAATATACTAGAAGCTTGTCGTCACTCTTACGACAATGGTGCTATCGGGGTCGAGCATCTGATATACGCTTCATCATCTTCTGTATACGGTAATAATACAAAAATCCCGTATTCTACAGATGACAAGGTTGATAATCCAATATCTCTTTATGCCGCCACCAAGAAGTCCAATGAGTTAATGGCTCATTGCTATTCTAAGCTTTACAATATCCCATCAACAGGACTGCGTTTCTTTACTGTATATGGACCAGCAGGTCGTCCTGATATGGCCTACTTTGGATTTACTAACAAACTTCTCCAAGGTGATACAATCCAAATATTCAACTACGGAAACTGTAAGCGTGACTTCACTTATATTGATGATATTGTAGAAGGTATTAAAAGAGTTATGCAGGGCTCCCCAGAGAGACGTATTGGAGATGACGGTCTCCCTATTCCACCATACGCTGTATACAATATTGGTAATAACAATCCAGAAAATCTACTTGATTTTGTAAATATACTTCAAGAAGAACTTATTAATGCTAAGGTTCTTCCATCTGATTATGATTTCGAGAGTCACAAAAAGCTTGTTCCAATGCAGGCTGGCGATGTTCCAATTACCTATGCTGATACATCAGCACTAGAACGCGACTATGGATTCAAGCCTAACACATCACTTCGAGATGGACTTCGTAGTTTTGCCAGATGGTACAAAGACTTTTATAATATTTAGTTCAATCAGTTGATATATATGAATAACAAATCCAAGAAGCAAAATAGGCAACATATTATATAGTTGCCTATTATTGGCTTCCCATATCATTAAAAACCAAAAGTATCCTATAAATGTCACATCACAAAGAAGCATACAAACATTAATCTTCTTTCCCCTACATATATTAATAGCAGCAGCTATACATCCAAAAAAATATATGATATATATACTCATTGCATAACCAAAAGTTATCTGCGAACAGCGCCAATAGTACTGGCCAAAAGGATGACATATCCTTGCCATAAAATGATTCTCGTACCCTTTTTCTGGTACATATATATAATCGTCCGCACCAAAATATCCTGAAGCATAGTTACATCTTATTTTACTTACATAATGCCTGATGCTACTTATTTCTGATATATGCTGATTTATATACTCTCTCACATACTCCTCTTTCTCTGATTTTGATGAAAGCTCATGAAGAGAATCAACATACATCTCATTATCAGCATAGCTGCCTTCACCAACTAGACCTAGCCCAACCCATGCAATTATTGGATCTCCCTGGGTACTAGCTTTACGAGTAAAACTATAACTGTTCTTCCATTCCGTTCCAAGTATTAGAGTTAAGATAAATACCGCAATCCATATAAATGAATTAATCAAAAATCTCTTTTTCTCTTCCTTTAGCCCATCAAAACTCAGAGCAACACATATTATGCCAGCAATAAGAGGAATAATACAAGTTACTTTTATCAATATACCAAGAGCAATAAGAAAGGCCGAAACAATAGTTGCAAATATACTAACAGCCCTATTCTTGTTTCTCCACGCCATAAACATAAAAGCAACCGATACTATAGCACTAGCAAAACTCATATGATCAGTGTAAAGAGTTGCTGAATTCACCCATATTGGAAGCATAATCATAAATGATGCCAAAAAAACAAAAGTAGTAGCCTCTGATTTAGTAGCTGTTCTAATTAAATATGCTCCAGAAATTGTTGCAGTAGCTGTTATCAAAACACCTATTAGTAGCACAACATAATATGGATCGCGCACTCCAAATACAGTCAAAAAAATATTTGAAAATCTAATTATCTTGCTTAGTATAAGCAAAACCATTATATTATTGCTATATGTAGTGAAATATTGTTCGTCCTGCACCCTTCCACTCGCTAGTGCAGATGCGTTTCGATATACCATTCCGTAATCATAAAGTGATGAAGGATTGTTCCTCGATGTGCATCCCACATAATAAATTGCAGCTGAAAACAGGAAAACAATTATACCAATAAGCCAAACTGGAACAGACTTTTTATTTTTGTCTATTAGTTTTATCAAAATAAAGCTAGCAGCAAGAAGTACTATAGTAATGAATATTGTAAGTACAAAACTTTGAAAAGGAATCAAATTACTCTGAGGTTTTGTAAATGAACTCACAAGCAAAGTTCCAATAGCAAAGGCTAGCAGTATATAAAATAACAATAGAAGGTTTTTCTTCATATAAACTCCAACAAAATACATTTCAATAACCAATAGTATTATAATAAATAGCATGAAAATAATCGATATTAGAAACAAACTTTTTGAATTACAAGACATTAAATATAGAGATTTTATAATACCACTATCTCCCAATATTCCTAGCGAGGAATTTATAGGAGTTAGACTTCCAAAACTACGAACTCTTGCCAAGGAACTAGTCAAGGAATTAGGTAGTGATTCTGGTATTAACGATTTCCTTCATGATGTTCCACACAAATATCACGAAGAGCGAAATCTTCATGCCATGATAATCAACGAAATGAAAGACTTTGATTCAGTTATCGCCGAAATCAATAATTGGCTTCCTTCAGTAAACGCATGGAGCATAAGCGACACACTCTCCCCTAAAATTTTCAAAAAACATCCTGAAGGGCTAACCAAAATATGTTTTGATTGGATTGATTCGGACGAGATTTATACCATTCGAGTAGGTATACTAATATTAATGAAGTTCTATCTCGATGAATTTTTTGAAACCTCCCATGCTGATAAAATATCAGCCATACGAAACGATGAATACTACGTCAACATGATGAAATCCTGGTATTTTGCCACGGCACTAGCCAAACAGTGGGACCTTGTTATTCCTTATATTGAGAATAAAACATTGGACACCTGGTCTCATAATAAGACCATACAAAAAGCCATCGAAAGTTATAGGATAACTAATGAACAGAAGGATTACCTTCGTTTGCTTAAAATAAAATAATTAACAAATCATAAAAAACAACTATAAAAACACTATATAATATACGTATATATTATTAGATTTAAAATCAGGAGGATGATATTATTTTGAGAGCTCTATTTTCACTGGCAATATTCCCTGGAATAGCATTAATGATTTATATATATAACAAAGACAAAAAGGAAAAAGAACCTATTGGTTTACTCCTTGGTCTATTCGGTCTAGGAGCACTAAGCGTTATTCCAGCTGCCATATTCGAAGGATTATTTAGTTTCATTGGCGAAGATGGCTCAATCACAGGTCTCATCGTAAAATGTATTTTTGTAATTGGTCTATTTGAGGAATTAGGAAAGTTTGTTTTTTTAAGCCTATTTTCGTGGAAAAATAAAAATTTCAACTGCTCATTTGATGGCATAGTATACTCTGTATTCGTTTCACTCGGTTTTGCAACCATTGAAAATATATTATACGTTTTTGGTAACGGCGTTTTCGTAGGAATACTTAGAGCAATAACAGCCGTGCCAGGACATGCTTCATTTGCAGTGTTTATGGGCTTTTTCTATAGTAAAATGAGAAAATCCAAAGCCAACGGTAACATTTCCGGCATATTAGTCAACGCTTTTCTGGCTATTTTAGTTCCTATGACAGTACACGGAATATACGATACCTTAGCCATGGCAGGAACTCTTATATCATTCTTACTTTTCGTCGCATTTGTAATAGCAATGTTTGTTACTTGCTTTATAATAGTAAGGATTTCGGCTAACAAAGACAGTATTTTCGAACCAGTTCAATATATCCAATATGGAAATGCCCAGAGCAGTTATTATCAATATAATAATAATTCATATGGAAATATTCAAAATAATAATACATATGGTAATATTCAACATGATAATATTCCTAAAAATTGGTACTGCATAAAATGTGGATCTCCTAACACAAGTAATTTTTGCATACGCTGTGGTGCCCAAAAGTACTAAATATAATTTGCTTTTTCAAATAAAAAATATCTCCTACTCATCAATAAGTAGGAGATATTTTTATTTAAGCTTAATCTTTTTCCAATCTTTATTTAATCTTTTTTCTAATCTCTATCTCTCTATTTCAAATACAGAAACCATATTATCAATATCCTTAGCAATATTAGCAAGTTCTTCTGCCTTATCCTTAAGACCTCCAACCATATTAGTAACATTAACAACTGATGCTGTTGTTTCTTCCATATGGGCTGCTATATCCTGTGAAGCTACGGATACATTCTGTACAAGATTAATGGCCTGAGCTCTAGCTTCATCAAGAGAAGCAGATTCTTTATTAATCTCATTTATACCTGCCGAAGACTTGAGAATTCCAGCTCCAAGAATATTAAACTCCTTATTAGTCTTAACAAGATTATCTTCCTGAATCTGAACGATTTCTTTAATCTGTTGCATACTAAGAACTGACTTCTCAGAGTTTGTTTGGAGTTCCTCAAGCATCTTTCGAATCTCCATAGCCGATTCATTGGACTGTTCTGCAAGCTTTTGAATTTCTGTTGCAACAACCGCAAATCCCTTACCATTTTCACCAGCTCTAGCCGCTTCTATAGACGCATTTAATGATAGCAGATTTGTTTGAGATGCTATACCAGCAATTATACTTGTAATTTCATTAATCTTCTGAACTGATTTATGTGTCTGATCTGTCTGTTTTGCAATCTCATCAACTGACTTTGCAACGCTCTTCATACTACCACTAAGTTCTGTTAAAGTAGACTTAACTGATTCTGAAGCGTTATTCATATTATCAGCCTCAATAGACATCGTATTAACCTGCTTGGTCGTATTCTCAATCATACCACCCATTCGGCCCATATTCTTATCAACATCGTCAGTACCCTTAGCCTGTTCCATAGTTGAACTAGCTACTTCCTGCATAGATGCACTTATCTGCTCCACAGACTCTCTTACACCATCTGCAGTCTGATAACATGTATTCGAACTTTCATCAAGAACTATGCACTGTTTTTGAAGCTGCGAAACAATATTCGCAAGCTTATTATCAACTGCTTGTATGGATCGACACATATCACCTATTTCGTCTTTACGCGAACTATACTCCGCGGGTAATCTTCTGCCAATCTTACCTGATGCAAGAATATTAAGGAATGAAACCGCTTCACGAATAGCATTTACAAGCTTAGTACTGTTGATAGATACAAATGTAACAGATACTAACAACAATATGATGATTGGAATCCCCGATACCTGTGACCCCCTCTCTATTATATCTTCCACTCTGGAATATTCCTCACCAACAAAGATCATACCTATTGGCTTATCGCTTCCTGGCTGAGCAATAGGAATATATACACCAATATATCTTGTTCCAAATATCTCAATCTTATTACTATTATATGTATTACCATTCTTGATTACTTCTGTGATAACATCCTCTGATGCCTTGGTTCCAATCTGTCTTTTACCATTCTCATCAACAAATGTTGTTACATATCTTGTATCACCCATGAAGAATGTAATATCAAGGCCTGTCTTTTCTTTTAGTGAATCGATAATTTGAGAATTATCACTAATATTCAAATTACCCTTCCAAAGCTCTCCATCAGATATTTTGTATTCACCCTCAGAAGCAACATCAAAAACATTACTAATAGACATCGCAGAAGCTTCCATACCTATATAAGCTTCTTTTACAACATTGGTATTAATCTGCCATGCTGATAAACCTAGTCCTAATGCTCCAACCAACACAACTGGAACTATAACCAACAATATAATTCTAAGCTTTAACTTCATACGCCTCTCCTTTTAACAGTAATCTCCAACCATATACATTTATTTTAATACATATTACCCAAAAAATCTAGTTTCAAGCCTTGATTTTATGTGAAACATTATCATCATTTTAGATTAATTAACCCAAGACCAACAAGACATACAACAACGCCTACAACTTTGTTCCAGGTTATAGCCTCTTTATATAATAGATATCCTACAAATATTAAAATAACAGCAAGAAATGCAGCCTGTACAATCTGAGCAACACTTACAGCCCAGCCAGCTTTGTAGGCATAAATATATCCAACTTCAAGGCCAATAATAACTACTCCAAGAGCGAATGGAGCCAAATTAGTCTTCTGATACTCAGCAATAATATTGCCACCCTTATTAAATACATAATAAAGGATAAGTGATACAGCAGCACCTACCAAATATGTAATAGTAAGCGATGCAAAAGGGTTCATATCGGTAGGTACAGACTTAGCACATATCTGATAAATTGTATTGGCCAAAACAACAAGAGCTAAAGGCCAAATATAGTTGAACATAATATAACCATTCTCCAATCAATAATCATTAATTAGCCATCTATCTGGCTGCATTTTTATACTTGTTTCTAACAATCATTACACAAATAACAAGAACTAATGGAAAGCCAATACCAGCAAGTACTCCTGTCTGAAGATTTTCACCAGCTTTTTGTGATACATTCCCTATAATAGCAGGGCCTACCGCACCTCCCAAATCACCGGCAAGTGCAAGTATCGCGAACATCGCCGTACCACCTGTAGGAAGCACCTTAGACGATATACTAATCGAACCAGGCCACATAATACCAACGGTAAATCCACAAAGAGCGCATCCTATTAGTCCTACAATGGATACCGACGAAAGCCCCGCAATCAAATAACATATTAGGCACAAAACACCAGATGCCACCATAAATATTGTAAGATCCACTTTCTCGCCATACTTTCCATATATCACACGGCTTATACCCATACATATGGCAAAGCCGCAAGGGCCAGCAAGGTCTCCAATTGTTTTTGAAACATTGAGTGCTGATTCAGCAAACGCTGAAGCCCACTGAGCCATAGCGATTTCAGACGAACCCGCACATACCATTAGTACAATAAACACCCAGAAAAGTCTTGTTTTAAAGAGCTGCGTCATCGTCATACTTTCACCATCTTCTACAAGTCTTTCTATCGGACATGTTGCAAAATTATAGATATTATATAGCGGAATAACAGCCCATATAATTGCCATTATCTTCCAATTATCCACACCAAAAATAGAAAAGAATATGGTAGACCCAAGTATGACTCCAACTGATCCCCAACAATAAAACGAATGAAGAAGGCTCATAGCTCCTTCTTTATTTTCAAAAGGGCATGCTTCAACTATAGGACTAACTAACACCTCTGTGAGTCCACTTCCTATAGCATATATAATGACACTTAAAATGATTCCCATATACGCTGATGGTAACAATTCAGGTAGGAGGGACAATCCAGCAAGCCCGAGACCCGATGTGACTTCAGCGGCCACAACACATGTCCTATATCCAACTATATCGACGATTCTTACACATAATAAATCAACTATAAGCTGTGTTACAAAAAACACAGTTGAGATAAGTGCCAGGTTGGCATAAGAAATATTATATGACTTATGAAAAGTTAGAAATAATAGTGGAACAAAGTTGGCGCATATTGCCTGCGTTACAAAGCCAATATAGCACGCTATAAGAGTTTTACGATATTTTCTACTGTTATCCATAATTGTATCCTCAAAATATGAAATCTAATAATCACTATTCTTTCGTAAAAAAGAAGAACAAATAAAAATAATTGTTCTTCTTTTCACTTCATACTAAATATTAATCTTCTATAATCTACATTTATTGCATTTCATCATTATTTATCAATATCTTTAACATAGAGATACAGACTTTGATTAGTCAGGCTATAATCAAGAGCAGGTATAATCTCCATCATTACCTGCTTAAATACATCGCCGTATTTTCGCCTATAGAAAATACTTAGAGACGTCTTTTCACTTGAAAAATAATCCTTCATATATTGAATATCAGTTTCTCTTAAATATTCCTCCAAATCATCTGGATGAACCTGCCCACTTGTTCCAAACTCCGAAAGCCATACTGAGATTTTTTCAGCAAAGCCTTTTTCTTTGGTTTGTTCACTAACATCCATATTAATAATCTGATATGTATCATCAGTAATATTTATCTTAAGAATCTTTGTGTAAAGCTCGCATAGAGCTCTATGTGCATCCTGCTGGCCTCTTCTATCCACACCCATCTTCTTGTAATGAGCTGCCTTTGCATCATACATTCTCTGATCGGCAATAACACCAAGCTCGCGAACTGATAATCCAGGTTCTTCTTCTTTACTTACCCACCCATATGATATTGTTAAGCTATCTAGCGTATCCCCTGTCCAATTAGACACAGTATCATCAAAATCCTCAAGTATCTCCTGCAATTTTTTGTCATCAACAAAGAGAATGGCTATAAATTCATCTCCGCCAGTTCTATACACCTTACCATATGGCGCAAAACTTTGTAACATACATCTACTGGCTCCAATTAGCAACTCATCACCTGCCTGATGCCCCAGTGTATCATTTACTATTTTAAGACCATTTACGTCGAGTGAAATTGATACGAAATATTCCTCTGTTGGAATATCATTATGATTATAAATTCCTTCCTCATACGCACGTCTGTTGAGTAATCCTGTAAGCTCATCGGTCTGTGATTCATTAATAAGCTTCTGCTCCTGCTTCTTCTCTTCATCAATACTTCTTGTTGTAAATACTACTTTTGTTGCAAATCCCTCTTTATCTGCCTCCATAGTAATAAAAGTGGCAATAAACCAGCCTATCTGCTTACTTATAAGCTGTGAAGATATATATTTCTTATTCTTCATTCTTTCACTAAGAGTCGTAAGATCTGTGAACTCCAATGCTTTTTTTATACTGTCCTCCGTAACAAGTGCAGTCATAACCTGAATCATCATTTCAGTTGCGCCTTCTTTACGATTAACAATATCTCGAACCATATCTCTAGCACTATATTCAATTACAGTATCACTCGTAATATCTATGACATGCAAACTATTAAAAATACCTGCTACTGTACCCAGCGTAGAATAAAAGTCATTCTTTTCATTAACAGCGTTTTCGAGCATGGCTACCTGGGCCATATCTTCCCTAACAACCTCGTCAACATCATAATGATATCCTCGAAGAGAATAACCTCCGTCTATTTTCTGAGCAGTACCACCACATCGTACATATCGTTCTCCTTTAGTTGGATGATTCCAAAGGTACGTATTTTCATCAAACTTACCATTTTTCATTTTCTCAACGCTTCCAAGAACAGAAGCCACTGCATTTGGAGTAATATTACTGAACCAATCAGTATATGTTTCTTCTGGCGTTCTATCTTTGCCCGAAAGTCCCAAAAGAGCTTTCATTGTATTATCAACATACATACATGGTTCAAAACCATCTACTAAATCAATTCTCCATGTACCCATATGAGCCGATGCATTAATATCACGAATCTCTTCTATCTCGCTAAAAGCTTTTTGATTTATCTCATTATAATACTGATTCTCTTCCTCGAGTTTTTTATTCTCAGCCGCAATATCTTTACGTCTTTTTATATTTCTAACAAGTACAAATGCTGCATAGGCTAGTAAAATAGAGCTAACTCCCATTATGGTATAAAGCGAATCTTTTGTATTATCAGATATTATCAAATTGAATGAATCACTTGGAACAATAATAGCTACCGTCCAATCCGTATCCGGAATTTTTACAACGCATAAACGACCACCACCACTTTGGTCCATATGTGATGTGGCCTTCTCACTTGCACCATTTATAACATCCCTCACTTTATTTTTTTGTAAGTCTGTAGCTCCAAAATTGTCCATGAACATATCAAGAGTCATATCCTTAACATACTCTGATTCTATCGTTGAGCATATAACCATATCATTTTCATCTACTAATAAGCCATATATTGGCTGACCATATAGCTTATTAACAAATAACGGAACTACCTGACTAGAAGTAGCTATATATC
>JAZRXF010000019.1:0-6229 GCA_045600085.1 Lachnospiraceae bacterium | reverse complement strand
TGTTCTTACCATCTGTGATGTGTAAGAGTTCTCGTTATCGTACCAAGAAACAACCTGTACTAAGTTGTCCTCGCCTACCATTGTCTGTGTAGCATCGAAGATTGAACCATATGTTGATCCAACGATATCTGAAGAAACGATTTCTTCCTCATTGTATCCGAATGACTCTGTAGCAGCAGCCTTCATTGCAGCATTGATTTCGTCCTTAGTAACTGACTTCTCAACTGTAGCAACAAGAATTGTTGTTGATCCTGTAGGAGTTGGAACTCTCTGTGCAGAACCGATGAGCTTTCCGTTAAGCTCTGGGATAACAAGACCGATAGCCTTAGCTGCACCTGTTGAGTTAGGAACGATGTTAACAGCACCTGCACGTGATCTTCTGAGGTCACCCTTTCTCTGAGGACCATCAAGGATCATCTGATCACCTGTGTAAGCATGAATTGTGCTCATGATACCTGACTTGATTGTAGCAAGGTCGTTAAGAGCCTTAGCCATAGGTGCAAGACAGTTTGTTGTACATGAAGCTGCAGAGATGATTGTATCATCCTTTGTAAGTGTTGTGTGGTTTACATTGTAAACGATTGTAGGAAGATCGTTACCAGCTGGAGCTGAGATAACTACCTTCTTAGCACCTGCATTGATGTGAGCCTGTGCCTTATCCTTTGATGTATAGAAACCTGAACACTCAAGAACTACATCAACACCAAGCTCGCCCCAAGGACAGTTGTTTGCGTCTGGCTCTTTGTAAATCTTAAGAGTCTTACCATCAACTGTGATTGAATCCTCACCAGCTGAAACTGTATCAGCCTTAGCGTACTTACCCTGTGATGAGTCATACTTAAGAAGATGAGCAAGCATCTTAGGTGATGTAAGGTCGTTGATTGCTACTACTTCGTATCCTTCTGCACCAAACATCTGTCTGAATGCAAGACGTCCGATACGTCCAAATCCGTTAATTGCTACTTTAACTGCCATTTTGCAATTCCTCCTAAAAATATTTATTAAACTTTTAATAGACTTTCGTCTAATAATCGCAGTAAGTTCATTTTACTAGTTTCTACGCGTTTATTCAAGATAAAATATAATATTTTTTTATCTCTGGAGATATGCAAATTAGGTAATATCGACTAGTCATTGAGTCTTACAGTATCAACAAGTTCACGGAACTCTTCCTTGTATTCATCGTTAAGGTCAATTGAATCAAGTTTTTTAATAACCCTCTTGAGGCTTCCTTCATCGATATATTCACTCTTTGTAAGAATCATACCAAACTCTGCAACTGATGAAGCAAAGATAAAATCATCAGAAGGATCATCTGTGTAGTACCCCTGACCAATTGGGTATTCAAGAAGCTTGGAATCGTCTCCCTCTGGCTCCTTATATCTAACTGATAATGTTAACCACTCATCTGTTGTCTTGGCAAATTCATTTGGCTCAGCATCCTGATACTTAAGATTAGAGCTAACTGAATCATCTGACTTAACTAGCTCATAAATAACTGTTACTGAATGACCAGCACCTACTTCACCTGCATCCTTTGTATCATCCTCGAAATCCTTGTCAGCCATAACTCTGTTCTCATATCCTACTAATCTATATTCTGAAATATATGCTGGATTGAACTCAACCTGAAGTTTAACATCCTTGGCTACTGTTACCATGTTAGCACCAAGCTCTTCTACTAATACCTTGTTGGCTTCCTTGATATCATCAATATACGCATAGTTACCATTGCCAGCATCTGCAAGTGTTTCCATTCTGTTATCCTTGTAGTTGCCCATACCAAATCCTAGAACTGTAAGGAATACTCCGCTCTCCTTTTCTTCAGTAATAAGCTTTTCAAGATCAGACTGACTAGAAATACCCACATTGAAATCACCATCTGTTGCAAGAATAACTCTGTTATTTCCACCTTCAATAAAGTAATTCTCAGCAAGTTCATATGCTGTCTTAATGCCGTCTGCACCATTTGTCGAGCCACCTGCTTCTAGCGAGTCAAATGCATCTAATATAGTCTTCTTGTTACTAGCTGGAACACCACGAAGTACAACCTCATCACTACCTGCGTATGTTACAATAGAAACCTTATCTTTCTCCCCTAAGCTTTCAAGCATAAGAGCAAACGACTCTTTAAGAAGTGGTAATTTGTTATCTGAATACATTGATCCTGATACATCAATCAGAAATACTATATTAGAATCTGCAGCTTCTGTGAAATCGATTGGTTCTGTCTGAAGTCCTAAAACAAGTAATTCATTGTCTTCATTCCATGGACAGCTACTAATTGTTGCAGTTACGCCAAATGGCTCATCGCCCTCTGGAAGATTGTAATCATAGTTGAAATAATTAACCATTTCTTCTATTCTTACTGAACCTTCTGGAATATCATCTACGCCATAGCCCATATCAATCATTCTTCTTACATTTGAATAAGATGCTGTATCCACATCTGCTGAAAATGTTGAGAGTGGGGACTGCGCAACTGACTTGAAACCGTTCTCAGTTACTACGCTGTATTCTTCTGTATTCATGACATCAATTCCATCCACACAGGCATCATCGTATTCCACACTACTTGGAATTCCCGTATTTGATGTGGCTGTTTCCGCCATCGCAAAACTCCCACCATCATCTGCAATCGATGGCGAATATGCCGCATTGCCCGAAGATCTTCCAGCACAACCCACCAAACTTCCAAATGCCATTGATAATGCCATAACCATAATAACTGCTTTTCTTTTCATAATAAATTCCTCCGCTTTTTTATTTTTTCTCCCTATTAATCGCAGTCCTAACTGCTTTCATGTTTTAGACACGAAGATGAATTTATAATTTATGGACATTTTGTGAACAAATTGTGAATTTCTTTATTTTTGTTAACATTCAACAACTTAGCGCGCTTCTGTATATCTATTATATCCAACATATCCTCTATTTTTGATAAAAAAAGACGGCTCCATAAAGAGCCGTCTCACAAGTAATATTATTTCATATCATTATTAACTATATTTACCAAGCACCCTCAAAAATCTGAGCAATTGGGCTATCAGCATCAAGGAATATTGTTGTATTACCATTCATAACTGATTCCTTTAATGTATCAAGCTGTAATGAGAACAAATAGAAATCTGCCTTATCCTCATCATTGTATGCCTCGGAAAGTATGCTCATGTACTGAGCTTCACCATCAGCTACTATAGCATCAGCCTCTGCTTGTGCCTCTGAAATCATGATAGATACTTCAGCATCAGTTGTATTACGGATAATCTGTGCTTCTGACTCACCCTGTGCCTTATAAGCTGCAGCAATATTATTACGCTCAGTAATCATACGCTGATATACAGCTTCCTTATTCTCATTAGGAAGGTCAAGTGTCTTGATCTTTACATCAGTAATTTCAATACCATACTGCTTGCACTGATCCCCAATACACTGGATAAGTCTATCATTAATAACGATGACCTCAACATCCTCTACACCATCTATGATATTACCCTCTTCATCAGTATCAGTTGCCTGAATATCATTGGTTTCAATATCTTCAATTTCCGATTCACTAGCTTCAATAATAATTGCTGAATCACGGCTGGCAATAAGCTCTTCCTGACTCATTGATGAGATTGTAGTCTTAATTGCATTGTAAACAATAACATCGATTCGGCCCTGTGCAGTTGTACTGCTGGCATTAAGTGTCTGTGTATATGTCTTGGCATCTGTTACCTGCCATAATACGTAAGCATCAACAATCATAGTCTTCTTATCAGAAGTGATAACTTCTGATGCTGGAAGGTCGTAAATCTGAGTAGCCTTTGGCACATAGTTTACTGTCTGAATAAATGGTGCCTTAAATCTAAGTCCTGCCGAATCATTAGTGTTCACAATCTTACCAAACTGCTTAACAACACTGTATTCATTTTCCTTTGTAGTATAGATAGATTCTAATCCCACAATCGCTACTACTATAACTAATATAATTAAGAATATTTTAGTCTTTTTCATTCTAGCCACCTCCTAATTAATACCATCTAAAACAGCTGGCGCGAGCTTGCCTTCACCGCCGACTGGATAATACTTCTGAACATCACCATCGCCGCTTTCGATTATAATCTCAAGGTTTGGAAGAACTTCTGCCATTGTTTCATAGAACATACGCTGCTTTGTGATAAGAGGATAATTGATATACTCTTCATACTCTGCCTCAAAACGAGCTGCCTGACCTGTTGCTTCATTAACTCTGGCAACTGCTGTTGCATTAGCATCCTGGAGAATTTTATCTGCACTTGCTTCTGCTGCAGGGATTTGCTCATTTCTATAAGCATTAGCCTCGTTGATAGCTGATTCTTTGCCCTGCTTGGCTGTTTCTACAGCAGTAAAAGCTGTGATTACAAGGTCTGTTGGTGGCTCTACGTCCTGGATACTTGCATCAATAAGTGTAATACCTATATCCTCCTGCTCAAGTTCCGCAACTATCATGGCTTTAACGTTACGTTGTATCTCCGACTTACCTGTTGTAATGGCGTTGTCTACATTAAATGCTGAAACTGTAGATCTAATACACGACATTGCAATATTCTTTACAATAAGATCCGGCTGATCCGAATTGTATAAGTACTTGATTGGATCAGTAACCTGATAAGAAACATAGAAATCACAATCAATAAAGTTAAAATCGGATGTAATCATGATTGATTCATGCTCGATTGTGTATGTATTGCCCGCTGCATCTTCACCATATCCAATTGCAACACCACGAACTGTTGTATCAACCTTATTCGCCTGCTGAACAAATGGAATCTTAAAATGAAGTCCCTTCTCATCTACTAAAGATGCCTTTCCAAATGTTGTTATTACTACTGACTCTGTTTCACCTACTGTATAAAAGCTTGAGCTAATTATTATAAAAGCAAGCAAAACAATGACCGCAATGCTAATCCCCTTTTTTATTTTCCTGGCCATTTCTTCAGCCATCGGATCTAGAATCTTTTGTGCCATAAATAATACCGTCCTTTCTTCTACATAGATTCCTACAATGTCATAATACTATTTTGAGAACTAAAATAATATATCCTAAATACCTACATTAAAAGCTCTAATATATAAATATTTGTAAAAAACTACATCTTTTTTTCCATTTTCCCCACAATAACATATAATAAGGTTATGTTACGAGATATTGATATTAATGAAATTTCAGATGGAAAAAGATACACCAAAGAAGATTTGGTAAGTATGGGATGTAATGATTGCGATGGTTGTCACAAATGCTGTACCGGCATGGGTGACTCTATCACGTTAGATCCATACGACATTTATGAACTTACAAAGGGACTTGACGAAAGTATGGAGTCCCTATTAAATAGTGCCCTTGAGCTTGGCGTAGTTGATGGTATAATACAGCCTCATATAAAAATGCAGCCAGGTGGCGATCAGTGTTCATTTTTGTCTGAATCAGGTCGATGCACCATCCACTCATTTAGACCAGGTTTCTGTAGACTATTTCCACTTGGAAGAATATATGAAAATGATAGCTTTACTTATTTCCATCAGATAAATGAATGCCCCTATCCTACTAAATACAAGGTAAAGATAAAGCCTTGGCTTGGCATACCAAATCTAAAAGCCTACGAACAGTATATTCTCGACTGGCACTTTTTCTTAAAAGATATGCAAAAATTCATCAGCTATTGCCAAGATGAGAAACTTGTAAAAACACTTAACCTTTTAATACTAAATTCTTTCTACTTAACGGCATATACAAGCGACGAGGATTTTTATATCCAATTTTACAATAGACTGGATAGTATAAAGCAAAAGCTTTCTATCTAACAAATAAAAAAACTCTTACTCCTACTTATGATAAGGTTCATTATTAATTATTCTATACGCCCTATAAATCTGTTCTGACAAAATCACTCGCATAAGCTGATGAGGGAATGTCATATCAGAAAAGCTTATGGCATAATCAGACCTGTCTAGCACACACTTATGAAGTCCAAGTGAGCCCCCAATAACAAAAGTGATATTGCTTTTTCCACTAACTGTTGTTTTCTCGATAAGCTCTGCAAACCCTGGCGATGTAAGCCTCTTCCCTTTTATTTCAAGAGTACACACAAAAGCATCCTCTTTAATCTTTGATAAAATTCTCTGGCCTTCCTTTGCCTTTATCTGATTCTCCAGCGCTTCACTGGCTTTATCAGGAGTTTTCTCATCAGCTACTTCAGTAATCTCA
>JAZRXF010000018.1:0-4006 GCA_045600085.1 Lachnospiraceae bacterium | reverse complement strand
GACGTAGCTACACGTTCATTCGGTGGTATCGGTATCTTCGCTATTCCCGAGATGGGACGTTTCTATCGTCACGTACTTGTTGAGAAGAGATATCCTCATCACGGAGCAGTTGCTTTCGGACATTACGGAAAGAGCCTTTTCGAAGTATTCAAGTTCCTTGGTATCAAGGATATCGGATACAACCAGCCTAAGAACCTTCCTTATCCAACAGAGAACCCTTGGGCATAGAAACAATAAATTAACTGACACACGGCACGCCACGACGTGCCGTTTTTTTTTGTAACATTTTGTACATATTTTGTTAACATTTATTTGTCAGATTGCACAACTAAACAATTTTTTATTAAGCATTTTTTCAACAGTAGCAATATTTGCATATCTAACAGCAAGATTTGTAAAGCAAAATGCTGTAAAAACAATATAATTATAGTTGTCAGTATTTAGGCGATGCCCTAAGTATCGGCAAAACTTCAAATTCATTATTAAATAGGAGGAAAAAACAATGAAGAAGTTAATTGCTTCAGCATTATGCGTATGCATGATGGCAGGCATGCTTGTTGGTTGTGGCGAGACAACAGATCCAGCAACAGCAAGCGGTGACGTTACTGCATCAGTAGTAGAGTCATCAGAAGTTACACCAGACGGCGGAGAAGTTACTCCAGCTCAGGAAGGTGATGTAGTACTTAATGTATGGGCTTTCACAGATGAAGTTCCTAACATGGTTCAGAAGTACATTGATTTACACCCAGATTGTGGTTTCACAATGAACGCTACAATCATTGCTACAACAGAAGGCGCTTATCAGCCAGCACTTGACCAGGCTTTAGCAGCAGGTGGTGCAGATGCTCCTGATATCTACGCAGCAGAGGCAGCTTTCATCCTTAAGTATTCTCAGGGTGATGCTTATCAGTACGCTATGCCTTACGAAGATCTTGGTATCGACGTAGCAGCTGAGACAAAGGCAGCTGACATTGCACAGTACACAATTGATATAGGTACAAACCCAGATGGTAAGTTGGTTGGTCTTGGTTACCAGGCAACAGGTGGTGCTTTCATCTACCGTCGTTCAATTGCTAAGGACGTTTGGGGAACAGATGATCCTGCTACAGTAGCAGAGAAGAGCGGTTCTGGTTCTCAGTCATGGGATAAGTTCTTCGAAGCAGCAGCTGAATTAAAGGCTAAGGGTTATGGTATCGTTTCTGGTGATGGCGATCTTTGGCATGCAGTTGAGAACAGCTCTGATCAGGGTTGGATCGTAGATGGCAAGCTCGTTATCGATCCTAAGAGAGAAGCTTTCTTAGATCTTTCTAAGGAACTTAAGGACAAGGGTTACCACAATGATACACAGGACTGGCAGGATGCTTGGTTCGCAGATATGAAGGGTGAAGGCGCTCAGGGTATCCTTGGTTTCTTCGGTCCTGCATGGTTGATCAACTACACAATGGGCGAGAACTGTGGTGGTACAGCAGTTGGCGAAGGTACATTCGGTGACTGGGCTGTATGTGCACCTCCAGTAGGTTTCTTCTGGGGTGGTACATGGGTCCTTGCTAACAAGGATACACAGAAGACAGACGCTGTTAAGCAGATCATCGAGTGGATCACACTTGACTGCACAGAGAACGGTCTTCAGTATATGTGGGCTAACGGTACATTCAACGGCGAAGGCGGTACAAAGGACTGTGTAGGTTCTGGTACAGTTATGGCTATGTCTAACGGCGAAATCGATTTCCTCGGCGGACAGAACATGTTCGATGTATTCGTTCCAGCTAACTCATATGCAAATGGTAAGAACCTTACACAGTATGATGAGACAATCAACTCATACTGGAGAGAGCAGGTACGTGAGTACACAGCAGGCAACAAGACAAGAGAGCAGGCTATTGCAGACTTCAAGCAGAATGTTGCTGATAACTTAGAGGTTACAGTTGAATAATTGATTTGACTTAACGCAAGTTAAAACCTTTTTGAGGCGGATGGCTAGCCGTCCGCCTCAATTTTTTTTATTATCTTTATCTTACGGGGATTAGTAAATATGAAGAATAAGAATAATATAAATGCGAAATACTCGAAGTTTGGATATATTTTTAGTATTCCGTTTGTGTTAGTATTCCTGATCTTTACACTTTATCCAATTGTTTATACAGTTGCTGTAGGTTTTACAGATCTTAAAGGTTTAGGAAATACTACAATGCATTTCTTAAAAGATGATCCGTTTGCGAACTTCAAAACAGTTCTTAGTAATTCTACATTCCAGGTATCTTTTAAGAATACAATTAGGATTTGGATATGTAACTTCGTTCCACAGATTCTTCTTGCTTTAATCATTTCATCATGGTTTACAGATAAGAGATCTAAGATTCAGGGCGAAGGTTTCTTTAAAGTAATATTCTATATGCCTAACATTATCACAGCTGCAACAGTTGCTATTTTGTTTGCATCTCTGTTTGGATATCCTATGGGACCTATGAACGATCTTGCTATCAGATTTGGCTTTGTTGATACGCCTTATGATTTCATGATTAACAAGAACGTTGCTCAGGGTGTTGTAATCTTTATACAGACATGGATGTGGTATGGCTATACATCTATTAATATTATTGCCGGTGTTAATGGTATCAGTCCTGAGATTTTTGAATCTGCAGAAGTTGATGGTGCTAACCGTACACAGACATTCTTCCGTATTACTTTGCCAAATATCAAGACAGTTATGCTGTTCATCTTGGTAACATCACTTATCGGTGGTTTGAATATGTTCGATATTCCTAAGTTATTGGTTAGAAACTCAGGTCCGGACAATGCTACTAAGACAACAAGTGTATTTATCTATGATCAGGCATTCAGTGGAAGTTATTTGTACAACAGAGCAGGTGCTGCAAGTATGATAATGTTCGTTCTTATCGTTATACTTTCAGCTATAATGTTCTATGTCATGCGTGACAAAGACGAAGCAGAACTTCAGAAGCTCAAGAAAAAACAAGAAAAAATGCGTAAAGCAGAAGCTAAGGCTCAGGCTTTACTTAATGGAAAGGGGGTATAAGACATGCTGGATAATAAAGAGACCAAAATTATTAAGTTTTTTATCTACATCGTATGTATTATCTTAGCTGCACTTAGTATCTTCCCATTCTGGATTATGATTGTAAATGCTACCAGAAGTACATCGCAGATTCAGCAGCATGCTGTATCGTTTATACCTTCCGTATATCTTAAGAATAACTATGATATACTTACAGGTAAGAGTTTTAACCCTATGGTAGGTTTCAAGAACTCGGTTATTATCTCTGCAGGAGTAACATTGTTATCAACATACTTCTCAACATTGACAGCTTATGCAGTTGTTGTATATGACTGGAAGTTGAGAAAGCCATTCTTCAGTTTCGTTATGGCTGTTATGATGATTCCTGCACAGGTTACAATGATTGGTTTCTATCAGATGGTTTATAAGGTTGGTATGACAAATCATATGTCAATGCTTATCATTCCTGCTATAGCAAATCCTTCAATGGTATTCTTTATGAGACAGTACATGATTCCTTCACTTCCGTTGGAAATTGTACAGGCTGCTCGTATTGATGGTGCGAAGGAGTTCTATACATTCAACAAGATTGCATTACCTATTATGAAGCCGGCTATTGCTACACAGGCTATATTCAGTTTCGTATCATCATGGAATAACTTGTTTACTCCATTGGTATTGCTTACAAATCAGGATAAGTATACAATGCCTATCATGGTTTCATTGTTAAAGGGTGATATTTATAAGACAGAGTACGGCTCAGTTTACCTGGGATTGTTACTTACAGTTTTACCACTTATTGCTGTATACCTCTTCCTTGCAAGATACATCGTTGCCGGTGTAGCTCTTGGTTCAGTAAAGGGTTAATTAACAGACAAATAAAAAAGCGTTTTCGCTTAATTGCGAAAACGCTTCAGACTGTAGACAAAGTCAGGTTTAAATGCCTGGCTTTTTTCTTTTTGAAAAAATATTTATCCATTGGCTGCTTGA
>JAZRXF010000017.1:0-5735 GCA_045600085.1 Lachnospiraceae bacterium | reverse complement strand
CATCCTTCTTTATGCGATATATTCACTAACTATCTCTAAATCATATAACATATCGGGGTCAATATCGATACATTTGGTTTCATCCCTATCACCATTTATATCCCATGCTAATGTATCATTTAGTATAGTACAATTATTCTTAAAAATATTAATATCTTTTAATACTTTGAATATTTCTTTATCTAGTAGATATTTTGCATCAAAACATACTATTTTTCCATCCTCAAAATAAACATAAACTTGATATTTATCTGTAGGAATAACCTGAACTATTTGTGGCATCATATTACACCTCTCTACATCAATGGATTAATATCATTAAGTTCTTTTTTATATTATAGCAAAACTAAAGCCTAAAAAGTATCCTTCAAAATACTTTCTAGGCTTACAATACCTATACAAATTTATTCGTTATCGCCTGCAATGATAGTTCCACACTCCTGATCAATACATGCAAGATTGTTGCCCTTACGTACCATTATTTTACCACACTTAGGACATTTCTTATCAACAGGCATATTCCAGCTCATAAACTCACATTCCGGATAACCCTCGCAGCCATAATAACGACGCCCCTTTTGAGTCTTACGAACTATTAAATCCTTACCACAATCAGGGCACTTTACTCCTATCTTCTCCAGGAAAGGCTTGGTGTTTCTACACTCTGGAAATCCGGGACAAGCAAGAAACTTACCATGAGGTCCATACTTAATAACCATATTACGACCACATTCGTCGCATATAACATCTGTCACCTCATCCTTGATCTCGATATGCTCAAGCTCTTTCTCCGCAACATTAACTGCTTCATCAAGGTCTGGATAGAAATTGGATACTACCATCTTCCAATCAACATCGCCTACTTCAACACTATCAAGAAGTGACTCGAAAGTAGCAGTAAAGTTAACATCAACAATAGATGGGAAAGAATTCTTCATCATATTGTTTACAACCTCACCGAGATCTGATACAAATAGATTTCTATTTTCCTTTAATATATAACGTCTACCTAAAATAGTTGAAATAGTTGGTGCATATGTACTTGGTCTACCAATTCCAAGCTCCTCAAGAGCACGAACTAGGCTAGCCTCTGTATAATGAGCTGGTGGCTGAGTAAAGTGCTGCTTCTTATCAAGACTCTCGAAGATAATCTCACTATCCTTGTTAAGTGCCTTTAATATAAAAGCATTACTATCCTTGTCATCCTCACCATCTGAATAAACCTTAAGAAATCCATCAAACCTAATGCTTGATGCACTTGTAGTAAATATATAATCAGCTGCCGAAAGCTTAACTGACATAGTATCGTACACAGCATTATTCATACGGCTAGCTGTGAATCTCTTCCATATTAACTGATACAATCTATACTGATCACGTGGAAGTGTATTCTTAAGAGATTCTGGAGTCTTGGAAATATCAGTAGGTCTAATTGCTTCATGAGCATCCTGAATCTTCTTCTCTTTGTTATTCTCTCTAGTTACTTCAGTTGCATATTCTGCGCCATATACTTCAGAAATATAATCCTTGGCCATAGCAACCGCTTCATCTGATATACGAGTAGAATCAGTACGAAGATAAGTAATACGACCGTCTTCATAGAGCTGCTGTGCAACACTCATTGTTTTCTGAGTGGCCATATTAAGAACCTTACTTGCTTCCTGCTGAAGTGTAGAGGTTGTAAATGGCAGTGGAGCCTTTCTAGTACGCTCGCCAGTCTTAATATCCTTGATAGAATATTTAGCTGACTTAAGACTCTTCTCTATTGCATCAGCTTCTTTAGCTGACTTAATCTCTTTATTACCACTAGCGTCACTATAATAAGAAGCAACAAATGATTTCTTGCTGCCCTTAATACCAAGTTTCGCTTCAACTGACCAATACTCGCTAGGAATAAATGCTGCAATCTCTTCCTCTCTATCACAAATGATACGAAGAGCTACTGACTGAACACGACCTGCTGAAAGCCCACGCTTAATCTTAGCCCAAAGAAGTGGTGATATTCTATAACCAACCATTCTATCAAGCATACGACGTGCCTGCTGTGCATTAACAAGATCCATGTTAATATCACGAGCATTTTTAAGTGATTCCTTAACAGCATTCTTAGTAATCTCATTAAAGGTAATACGATAGAATTTCTTATCGCCCTTATTAAGAGCCTCTAATAAATGCCAACTGATAGCCTCTCCTTCACGGTCAGGGTCAGTTGCAAGATATATTTTCTCAGCCTTTTTCACTTCTTTTCGAAGTGCAGCTAATACGTCACCTTTACCTCTAATTGTAATGTACTGTGGTTCATAATCACTGTCAGGACTAAATCCAAGACGAGACTTAGGAAGGTCTCTGACATGACCATAGCTTGCCATTACTTCATAATTGCTACCTAAAAATTTTTTAATCGTTTTCACCTTAGCAGGTGACTCAACGATAACTAAATACTTTGCCATCTAATATAATTTCCCCTTAAAATTCATGGAATACCTTCCATATCATACAACGCCATTACTATACATTAAAAAAAAATAAAATGCAAGAAAGAAAAATAAAAAAGCACCGTGCAATTGCACGGTGCTAAAAACTATACAAATATGAAAATCTTATTCATCATCTCCAGATGAGCCGCTATCTGACGAGCCGCTATCTGACGAGCCACTATCTGATGAATCTCCACCTGATGATGATCCGCTATCTTCTGATGAACCTCCATCCTCGCTTGAATCACCATCTTCATTTGATGAATCACTACTAGATGAAGAACCACCGCCACTTGAACTAGTTGAACTACCCTTTGCAGGTGTTGGTGTACTTCCCTTAAATACTAAAACTTTCTTACCATTATCGGTAATTTCTTCGTATTCATTCGGAGATTCCATAGATGATGATAAACTGTCTACAAAGTTCTTATTATACTTTTCGGCAACAGTAGTCGACAAAGCACATCCTCCATTTGGATGTTCAGAACAAGATGCTTCTGGTACAATCTTCACGTCATAGACCGAACCATCTTCATAAATAACTTTCACCTCATAGAAAATCTCTCCGCCTAACTCGTAGAATTTTGCAGTTTTAGGCAATCTATAATTGGCACATCCAACTTTCGATGCACTAGTTTGGTCAAAATTAAGCATACCTGCCATTACTCCAATAGCATTTCTCTCTTCATCGATAAAAATACCATCAAAGCCATTTTTGCTATTTAGCGAAACATTAAATTTAAAGAATGGATTATCCTTGTCGAACAAATTCTTGTCAAGTAAATCTGTTATTTTCTTTCCATCTGTGTATGCTGATGAATCATAACCTTCTGCGAGATAAATTCTTGTTTCACCTGTTTCATACTTAGAAACTTTTTCAAGCGTTCCGGTCTCTTTAACTCCTTTTCCTGTCGCAACCTTAGTCGATACAAGTGGTACAACAACTTCCTTATCACAGAAATAATACTGTTCATCATTTGGCCACTTGTCATATATATCTGCAGAAACAGGATTCAATGTCGAGGAACCATTTGTTATCTTGAAATACTTATATTTAGAATCAAGATTCTTTAGCGAATCACCACCAAATTTAAGGTACATAGTAACCTGATACTCCTTGCAGTTTGCAAGACTAATACCTGAAGCAGTTATATACTGAGGTGTTCTGGTATCAACACAAGTCTCAAAACCAATAGAACCAGAATAAAAACTTACGTTGTCAAGTTCATACTTATCAAGATGAAGGGTTCCAGAATCATTAGTTACTAAAAGTCCAAGTGCAACATCTTTCTGATAAACCTTAAGGAAAATATTTGAACCGTCAGTACTTCTAAAATAATATGGAGTAGCCCCTGTACCAGTTTTTATTGAGTTATCAGTTGCCTGGATCTTAGTATAATCAAGCTTTCCATCTGCATCTTTAGAACTAAAATTATATCCAGCATAATCACCATTTACACCAGGTAAAATAAAATTACCCGACGCATCACACATTTGAAATGATGTTGCTGTAATATTATAATCAGCAGGAATCAAATCAGCTATGTTATATACTTTATTTCTTAATATCTCGGCTTCGATAACTATCGCATCTTCATCGATTGGAGGAGTTCCTGGACCTTCTGATCCACCTCCCTCTGAAGGAGGAATAGAAGCACTAACAATACTGCCACCATCACCAGTATCTTCAGAACCTATATGATTTCTGAAATAGATGTCCTTTGATGCTGTGTATGTATATTTAGTACCTGCCTGATCTACCTCTTTTTCCATCTCAACAGTAAACACTGCTTTACTAGATTTTGTATAGGCATCACCTTTTGTAAGCTTAATAGACTTTACATTGTCCGCAACTTTCTGTGTCACAGAGCCTGAACTTCCATCCAACTGAAGATACAAAACTTTAGATGTAGGTTCAAGAATAAATTTATAATTAGTTGCAGCTATTGCACCACTACCATAATCAACACTTTGATTAGATATAGTAATAGAAGTTGCATCAGATGTAATAGTCTTGTTACAGTCAACTGCTAGTTCTTCAAATAACTTAATTACCTGTTGAGCATCTGCCTGAAGATTAACTTCTCCACTACCTCTCCTGTATAACAAAGTTGAGCTAAAAATAATATTACCAACTTGCGCCATAACTATAGCTAAAATTGCCATAGCTAAAAGAAGTTCTACTAATGTATATCCTTTGTTGTTCATTAACTTAATTCTCATATTTCCCCCTCCTTTACTCAAACCAAGCGATATTCTCAGTTTTTCCAGTAACTGGGTATAAAATTACAGCATTTACTCTATCACCTTTTTTGAAGGCAAAATAATATATCAATGATGGATCTGGAATATCCGCACCATTTACTTTAGTCACCATACCAGCAGTATTAAATTCTAACTCAATACTACTTAGTGGTGTAAGTCCCGCTGTTGACTCTATTGGAATACTATATCCTTCTGCATTAGTTGTTCCGGCATTCTGCCCCACATAAGCGTCAATTCCGCCACCAGCAATTTTTTCTCGATCATTCGAACCTATCTGAACATAAGTACCATCACTTCCAAACTGAACAACTGTAATTGCACCTGTTGAAGCGCCTCGAGCCATTGAAACAGTTCTCGCCTTATCTATTAATGACTTTAATGAAGTAGCCGACTTTGATGTGTTAGCACTATTAATCATTGATAAAGATAAACCTGCAATACCAACTAAAACAGCCGATACAGCAATAACAATCAATATCTCGATAAGAGTGACACCATCATTGTTACCCGAATATTTTCTCAACATAGTTTACTCCTTCACCCAATTCTTGTATACAATCTTGTACTCTCCACCTTCATCATTCTTATCTCTGATCTGAGTAAAAGCATCACCTATTATTTTATCCGCATCTTCTCGAATAAAGTATCCCCAAGGAAAGACAGGTTGTTCAGTATCTTTATTATAAACTATATATCTATCACCATTACCAAGATTAGCATTACCATTCATTTCTGCGACATAATACTTATAACTATTCATTAGAGCTGTATTATTCTTGTTAGTCTTGTAATAATTAATAATATTATCAAACTGTGCCTTAGAAATAGCTTCTGGATTCTTATGAGCACTAAGGTTAATATCAGTCACCATAGTATTAAGACAGTCTCTATACTTAGGTGCTGCCAGTTTTGTCCAGTTTGGTGCAGTAAGTGCATCTGATGATGTATCTACCTTATTACCATTAGGAGCTAAAATAGTACTACCGAGAATCT